>JADFRB010000252.1 GCA_022561525.1 Nitrospinota bacterium | reverse complement strand
GCTCTTTTGACGCGCGTAGCGTACTCTCAGTACGTGAGCACGACAAAAAGGCGAGAACGCCACTGGCGGCTTTTTTCAACATTCCCACGTATCCCTTTTTCCCTGCTCCTTGGCGGGATGATGTTCTTCGTGCAAAGTTGTGGTGTAGTGGGGCCACCGCTTGCCCCCGAAGACATTGGGATCGAAGCCAAAATCCGTTCGCAAGAAAAAGCTGAGGCACACACCATAGAAAACGGTGAACAAGAAATAGTTCCCATCGGCCAGGAGGATGTGTCTTTGCCACCACTCCGACCCATAGGCACACAATAATCAACTCCGACCTTGAACTATTATTGAGAAGAGTTTCCACACGATGCATCATTTTCACTATCACAACGATTCGCTTTTCTGTGAAGACATTCCGCTCGAACGAATTGCCAAGGAACAGGGCACGCCCTGCTACATCTATAGCCATGCCACGTTGACTCGGCACTTCCAAGCGTATGACCAAGCCTTTGCATCGGTACCGCATATCATCGCCTTCGCCATGAAGGCCAATTCCAATTTAGCCGTCTTGCGACTCATGTCCTCTCTGGGAAGCGGGGCGGACATTGTTTCGGGTGGGGAGCTGTTTCGCGCCTTAAAAGCCGGCATTCCTCCCAACAAGATCGTCTTTGCGGGAGTGGGGAAAAGTCACGAAGAAATCAAATATGCTCTGGAATCCGACATCCTGTTTTTTAACGTGGAATCGTCGGCAGAACTACAGGCCATCAACGAGGTGGCCATGGGAATGGGAATGCACGCGCGAGTGGCCCTTCGGGTCAATCCGGATATCGATCCACACACCCATCCCTACATTTCGACTGGGATGAAAAAAAGTAAATTTGGGATCGGTGCAGATCGTGCATTAGAGGAATTCCAAAAAGCTGCGTCTCTTTCCAACATCCAAGTCGTGGGCCTCCATGCACACATTGGGTCACAACTGACAAAAATCAGTCCTTTCGTCGATTCATTAACCAAAGTATTGGGGTTACTCCACACCCTGAAGGGCAAGGGAATTCCGATTCAATATCTCAACATTGGTGGAGGATTAGGGATTACGTATTCAGACGAAACGCCACCTCATCCCAAGGATTTAGCCGAAGCCATTACGCCCCTGCTTCGAGAATCGGAATGTGAAATTATTCTGGAACCGGGGCGGGTGATTGTCGGCAATGCCGGTATCCTGCTAACCCGTGTGCTGTATATCAAAGATACGGACGCAAAAAAGTTTGCCATTGTCGATGCGGCGATGAACGATTTAATTCGCCCAAGCCTGTACGACGCGCACCATGATATCTTGCCGGTACACCAAGTGCCTAATGCGCCTGAAGACGTGTATGACGTGGTCGGGCCAATTTGCGAATCCGGTGACTTTCTTGCCCAAAACCGAACTATGCCCTTGGTCAAAGCCGGAGATCTCTTAGCGGTTATGAGCGCTGGAGCCTATGCCTTCACCATGGCTTCCAATTATAATTCGAGACCACGGGTCCCGGAGATTTTGGTGAAAGAGGGAGAAAGTTTTGTTGTTCGTAAGCGTGAAAGTTATGAAGACCTGATACTCGGAGAGCAGATTCCTGAGTTTCTCAAATCGTAATACGTAAACCGTCATGTGTGATTCGGAGATAACAAACGCTTCCTCATTATTACGCTTCACGCATCACGGTTTACGAACTTACACATCACAAATGACGAATCACGGTCCAAGAACGAACTAACAAGGATAAAAACTATGTTTACCGGATCACTCGTCGCCATCGTCACCCCGTTTAAAAACGGGAAATTCGATGAACAAGCATACGCCGATTTAATTGAGTGGCAAATTACCAACGGCACGCATGGCATTGTCCCCTGCGGAACCACCGGCGAATCCGCCACGCTCTCGCACGAGGAGCACGAACGCGTGGTGGCATGTACCGTGGAGGTCGTGAATCGACGGGTCTCGGTTATCGCCGGCACCGGATCAAATGCGACCGATGAAGCGATTGCGTTCACCAAACATGCGAAACAGGCCGGAGCAGATGGCGCATTGCTGATTACACCCTATTACAACAAGCCCACACAGGAAGGCCTATATCAACATTATGCGGCCGTGGCCAAAGCCGTAGACCTTCCCTTAATTCTTTACAACATTCAGAGTCGAACAAGCGTGAACATGACTCCAGCTACCATTGCACGTACCGCCAAAATCCCCAATGTGGTCGGTATTAAAGAAGGCAGTGGCTCACTCGGACAAGTCTCCGAGATTATTCATCAATGCGGGGAAGATTTTTTAATTCTTTCTGGGGATGATCCGCTGACCCTTCCGATGATGGCGCTTGGCGCCAAAGGGGTGATTACGGTGACCGCCAATGTGGCGCCAAAAGACATGGTGAACTTGGTGAATGCCGCTCTGGCTGGGAATTTCGCCGAAGCGCGCACGTATCATTTTAAACTCGCGCCATTGTTCAGTGCCTTGTTCTATGAGACCAACCCCATCCCTGTCAAAGAAGCCTTGGGCATGATGAACAAAATCGATCCCGAACTTCGCCTTCCCCTCACACCGCTTTCCTCAGACAACCGAGAACGATTCCGTCAGGTCATGAAAGATTCGGGGCTGATCTAAAACCATTATGGCTCCTCCAACCAAAGTCATCATCACCGGAGCTGCTGGGCGAATGGGAAAACGTTTGGTTTCCCTGGTCCAAGAATCGAAGAGCCTACAACTGGTCGGAGCCACGGAGAGGAAAGGACACCCGGACCTTGGAAAAGATGCCGGGGACTTGGCTGGGTGCGGACACCTCGATGTATCTTTAATAGACGATCTAGCCAAGGCGTTGCCACAGGCCAATGTCATAGTCGATTTCACCTCACCGGCTGCTTCGCTGAACCATCTTGCTCAAGCCGTCCAGCACAAACGCGCCATGGTCATCGGCACCACAGGATTTTCTCCAGATGAAATGAATCAGCTTCAGAAACATGCCGAGTCAATCTCTTGTGTGCAAGCTCCCAACATGAGCGTGGGGATTAATGTGCTGCTCCAGATCATTGGAAAAGTGGCGCAAGCACTCGGGGATGACTATGACCTCGAAATTATCGATATTCATCACAACAAGAAGAAGGATGCCCCAAGCGGAACCGCTCTGATACTCGCAGAAGCCTTGGCTGCGGCCAAGGGCTGGGATCTGCAGGAAACCGGCGTGTATTCACGCCATGGCATCATTGGTGAGCGTTCGCAGAAAGAAATCGGCATTCAAACTGTTCGAGCCGGGGATATCGTGGGCGATCATACCGTGCTGTATGGGGGGCCTGGGGAACGGATTGAAATTACGCATCGCGCCCATAATCGAGACCCATTTGCGCGCGGGGCCCTGCGCGCGGCAGAATGGGTAGTGAAGCAGCCGCCAGGATTGTACGGCATGGCTGATGTTCTGGGATTATAAAATTTAATCTCTTTGTTACGGAATAGTTAAGGAGGTTTTTATCATGGATATGTTTGGGAGAATTCCCTTAATTGAAATACCGGTCCACGTGACACCAGACCAAAAAAAGTGGCTGGATAAAATGGTGGAAGAAGGCCGGATTGCTGTCCCACCTGGCGGCACTTTGGAAAAAGGGTCAGTCATTTCGATGTTCTTCCGTTTGTTAATTCACAATGCAATGGAAGAGCAAATGCGGCAGGAGGCGTTGGAAGCAGAAGATGATGACGACGACGATGATGACGACGATTAAGCTTCTACCTTAGGAGCCTTATCCTCTAATACCTCGACCTTTATAAAAAACTGCCTCTCTTCTTCCCCTCCTTTGTAAGGAGGGGGGAGGGGAGGTAGAATGTTCTCCTTCCTACATACAATACACTTCGCATCCAAATACAAAATGGTTCGGTTTTTATATTGCGGGGTTTCGCTCCCGCGCGACGAGGCACTTTTGTTTCGGCGAAAGTGCCCAAAACCATTTCCGCCCGTGCGCGGCCCCAAGGGGGTTCCTCCGCCTCTGTCCCGAATAAGATGGCTCGGGAACTCGCTCTGCTCAAACAGCCCTCGCCGGAGAGGCCGATTCGGGACAGAGGCTCCACCGCGCCCGAAGGCGTGTTAAGGTCAACCGTTGCCCTCCTCAACTAAACTCGTAACGACAATAACGATGATCCAAAATATTTCACCTAGAACAAAAGGAAACTTGGGCAAGG
>JADFRB010000251.1 GCA_022561525.1 Nitrospinota bacterium | reverse complement strand
GCGCTTTGCTCGGTGTAGCGAGAAAAAACCTTTCTCTACACCTTTGCATAGCAAAAGTGTTTTACAAGTTACTTCGTCACAGAAACAAGATCCTAAGACTGCTCACAGATGAGGAGGAATAACAGATGTGTATTCGATTCCATGCCCTGGTTTTATTGTTGATATGGTTGGCGTTAGGGATTTCTACAACTGCAGAGGCGCAAGAACGGATCCCGTTGCGCGTGGATCTCGGGGGTTACGCTTCCATCAATAAGATCCCCTTCGTCATAGCTCATGAGAAAGGCATCTATGAGAAGAATGGCCTCGACGTGGACCAATTTGTCTCTTCCAGCGCCACGGAGGTCACGCGGGTTGTCCGCGAGCTATGGTTCAATCTGTTCAAATCTTCGTTAAATATGCCCCACCAGCCTATCCGCCCTCCCAACGACAGGGCACCCATTTCGATTGGGGGTGGCATGCCCCACACCCTCCGGCGAACCACGAATGCAAACTGGACGGATTGGATCGTCCTCGCAACCACGGACCATGTCGTGCGCTGGCATATCGTAGCCCAGCCGGAGATCACTTCCCTGGAGCAACTCAAAGGCAAGCGCCTGGGTTTCTCAAACGTTGGGGCTATGACCCATTACATCGCCCTGATTCTTGCAGATAAGATGGGATGGGATCCTGTCCAGGATATCTCGCTCATCTCCGGAGCGCAAAGCTATCACATGCTAGAAAATGGTATTGTGGACGCCTTTATCGCGTTTGAGGTCCCTTACGCGGACGCGGTCGCTGCAGGCTACAAATCTCTGTTCGATACACGTGTGTGGGATATACCCGTCGCCGGTTCGGGAGTAAACGCAAGCGAATCATGGTTGCGGGACAATCGAGAATCTGCCCGCCGGTTCATCAAATCGCTGGTGGAAGCCATTGCGCTAATGAAAAAAGACAAGGATGTGGCCTTCCGCGCTATGGCCAAGTGGTACAACATTACCGACCCCCAAAAACAGGAGTTGATATACGCAGGCGCGGCGGAGATGCCCAGCAAACCCTATCCAGCCGTGGCCGGACTTAAGAAGATGATGGAGATTTATGATTCCAACGAGATGCGGAAATACAAGCCCGAAGACTTCTACGACGACAGCTTCGTTCGGGAGCTGGATGAAAGTGGGTTTATAGACAGCCTTTACAAATAATATGGGTTGGGGGGTGACAAAAATCGGGATCGCGAATTTAGGGGTTGAAAAATAATCAGGTTTGGGCCCCATATGGAGTTTTGAAAAAAGAATGGCAGGCGTGCCTCTGGCTATCTGTTCGTACCCTCAAGGAAAGCCGCAGTCCCTTTCAGGGGGGGTGAATGCACCCTGAGATGTCTTCTCCAAGCCAGCTTTCTTCTCGCTGCCCCTACGGTAATCTCGCTGCGCTTGATCCGCTCGAATTCCCCTGGCTTGGCCTTCTTGCCATCCATCGCCCCCTGAACGATGTCATGGCCTACCCGCGCTTCCTTAGCAGCTATATCCCTCGCCGCACCCTTTTGTAGGCCGTTGATTTCGCTGGATGAAAACACTCCTGCCGTTCATTCGCCTCTTCCCTTACAGCATTTTTCGGAATGGTGTATACAGTGTGACCACATGGCGCTGGTAGTGCCGCCATCTTGGCGGCTTATGAAGCCGGCTGGAAGCCGGCGCTACACCGGAAGCACGCCCTGGAAGAAACCCTATACACCAATGAGAAAAATGCTGTAGTAGAGGTACTGATTCAGCAGCGATGGCTGCCCTCTGGTTGGTAGTCAGATTTCTTCGGTGCAGGTTCTTTGAGAGCACATATGGGGTAGGTGATTCATTGCCATCCCACTCTGTAAAGCGTGGTGAAACACCTACAAGATTACATGCAACTGGCAAACAAAAACGTCCTGCCTCGTACTGCTTGGAGCAGTTCGCTGGGAGGGCGTGAAAAGTCCCATTGCGTATAAACGGGTTGTTTATTTCCTGAAATACTTGCGGCGAATGACCAACAGGCCCAGCAACCCGCCCCCTATGCTGGCAAGCCAACCGAAGTACGGAATGCCATAGTCGTTGCTACTGATTTCAGCTGCCTGTGGTCCGTTACCAATAGCCATTAAATCGGGCGCCGCAAAAAGGACCACCGCAGCTATTGCGGCAAACAAAAACCCCGCCATTTTAATTTTCATTAACGCTCCTCCTAGGAAAAAAGTAGGTTCAAACCTGGCAAGAGTTGTGCAATTGGGAGGCCTTATCAAAACATTCTTAACTTACTGAAGACACAAGAGAATTGCGCCGTTCAGGCTTGCCCGGTGCGGCCCTAAGCGGAAGTTTTTTTCTTCTTTGTGCAAAATTTGAGGACTGCACTGCAATTTCATCGGAGTCTCAAATCCCACTCAAAGGAGGTCGTCGTGAGTCGTAGCAAGCCCAAACTTACACCGCTTTTTTCCTGCTCGCTTTGGTGGCGTGCTCGCCAAAGGGGGTCAGACGCCTCCAGCGGCGGAGAGGAATTGAGGCTGCGAAGGATCGAGAGGCCCATCCCATACCTATTCCGCATGAATATTGGCCGCCTTCCAGGTGGTGTTTTTGATTGCGGTGGGGATTCTGTGAAACTGGTATAGGAGGGAGTGAACATGAAGACAAAATTGCCGAAAGTTCCAGCGAAATTTGCGCGTGAACATCCGGGGATTTGGGTGGCCTTTGAAAGTCTGGCGATTTAGTGCCATGAAGCAGGACCGTTGAACGCCAAAACAGAACGGCTGGTTAAGTTGGGGATTCCCCTCGGCGTGGGCTGGAAGGGGGCGTGCATTCTCAGGTTCGCAATGCCTTGGCAGGAGGGATTACCCGCGCAGAACTACGTCCTGTGGTCCTGTTGGGTCTCACCACGGTCGGTTTCCCGGCTTCAATGGTTGCGCTCACCTGGGTGAACGACTTGCTAGAGGGAAAACGGCGAGGACGCAAGAAAGGAAAGTGATCTCCACCGCCGGAAGGGCTCGACAGGAGTCAATCAGGTGTATACTCGCAACCGCCGGAAGGTCAAAAAACTAATTCCGAATGGTTGTCAATAAGGAGCACGCATTTTTCTGTCCATGCGTTTCTTAATCGAAGAGGGAGGAAACTGACATAGTGTACGGCAAGATACAAGTGCTGTTGGTTGGAGTTTTGTTCGTGGGGTTGGGATTTGCCCAAGCATGCAGTCAGGAGACTCGCTGGAAGAGAAACAACGAGGTCGGTAAACTGGCTTATGAACAAGGCCGCTATGGCGCGGCCGAAAGGCTATGGCTGGCCGCACTCAAGGAAGGGGAAAGTTCCAAGCCGCAAGACCCAATTATTACCGAGATCATAAACAACCTGGCATTGCTGTATTACACTCAAGGCAAGCACACCGAGGCCGAGCCGCTCTACCAGCGGTCACTGGCGATTCAGGAGAAGGCCCTCGGGCCGGAGCACCCCGACGTGGCCACTAGCCTGGAAAACTACGCTAAGCTGTTAAGCGAGACGAACCGGGACGACGAGGCGGCCGAAATGGAAGCCCGCGCTCAGGCGATCCGGGAAAAGAACGCCCAAGAGAACCCGCATAAATGAAGTGTAAGCGGTCAGACTGACCGGCCCCGAAATTTTGTACCAACTTCAGTGTGAGTTCCCGGCTGTTCTGAGGCTTGTCTGATCGCGGAGAGACCTCACTCCATTACCGACCACTTGACATCCTCGAACAAGGGCCTTGTTTCGCGCAAGATAGCAATGCATGGATGTGTTCACTGCGATTAACGCCGTAGTGATTACCGATTCTGCGCTCTGACCATTACTAAACAATAGGCGACTACTCATTACCTATCTAGCCGATGAAAGGCATTCGATACGGACACGCCCGGCCGCGGACCATGCTTGGCACCGTCCGGCAAAGTCACATAAGACGCAGGTAGCCGCAACATCTGTTGGCGGAGCGTCATCTGACTCGATGGTTGTTCGGAGCCATGACGAGGCGAATCGGGGGCGTTGTCGCTGCCAGCTGGTTTAAGTCTGGCCGACGCTGGCGGGAGGAAACTCCGCGACGATTGCATGTGGGAATGGAGGGTTGTCGAATCATCAATCGCCATACCACCACACAGTTGATTTTATTGAGCAACCAAGGGCGTCCTGGTGTGGAAAAGTGGCACCGGGGGCGGCAATTGAACACGATTCTGAACACAAGTTTTACCACCCTGCCTGAGCT
>JADFRB010000250.1 GCA_022561525.1 Nitrospinota bacterium | reverse complement strand
CGGTCGAGGAAGGCTCGGAACCCCTCGAGCGCAAGCCGCTCAGGTGCGACGTAAAGGATCCTAAGCCGTCTGGCCAGCGCTTCGGCCTGGACACGGCGTACCTCGGTCTGTGGGAGGGCACTGTTGATGAAGTCCGCCGCCAACCCATTGCAAAACATGAATGGGATCTCGTTGCAGCAACTCCCGAAATGGCTGACCATTGGGAAAGGTCACTATCCGAGTGCCTTCAGACTCTAGTCGAATCAAGTGACCAATCTCAAAGGCATCTCGCGTCACGGCGGTAGTTGGAATAATCAATGCCATCATGGCCGGGCCTTCCGGATGCAGCAAAAAATTATAATCCACAAAAAGAGCGAGCATAGCCAAGACCAACAAAGACAGCTGGATGCCATAGGCACAGCCAATCCATCCCGCAACCCAGACCAATCGTTTGAACGAATCGTTTTTGACGATTCGACCAAACGCCTCTTTCCTCCCCATGCCATAGGCCCACAAGGCCGTCAGCGTGGAAATCACACCACTGAAGGCCAATAACACAAAGGGATCTTCAAGAGCCAGAGAGTCCTTGAGTAATCGATACAACAGAAAGGCAATAAACCCAGGCACCAGCATAACGAGCCGTTTGCGCTTGCGCACATCACGTTCCGTCACCGCGGCACTGAGTTGAGGAATGACTCGAAGGGCTAGTCGGTGAAGCATGGGAATCCTAAAAGACGTGAAGCGTGAGGCAGGAGGCGCGAAACGTACTGAGGGAATGATATATAAGAAAAAAACTAATCATTTTATAAACGCTTCACGGATTACGCTTCACGATTTACGACGCTCGCGCTGACATCCCAAAATAACGCGCCTTGATTTCTTCCATTAAGGCCACGGTCACCTCGGGCAGCCCCCGATCCAATGCGGTTCGTTCCAATTCCACTCGCGCCATCGCACGAACTGGGGCCGGCACACGGGAAAGCCGACTTTCAGCATCAGGATGCCAAGCCACCGTGCCCTGGTTCCTGGCTTCCGTCATCAAACCAGTGGAAATCAGATTGATATGTTTTTGCCCGGCATAGGACTCGACTTCCTCCCGAACAAGCGGCTCAACATACGGCGGCAGCCGATCTAAACAATGTTGCGCTTCATCGGTCCACACAGGCTGTTCGAATAATGGAGAGGCCTCGTGACCGACTGTCTCTATGCCGAACGCAAATCCACATCCAGGACAGGCATAACGGATCAACGACTGGCCATCATCCCATTCTTCAATTCGGTGAAGCTGGAAACCTGAACCGCAGGTACAGGTCATAAACGCTACCCAATCTTGCCAGGATACAATATATACAGCATGGTATAGGTAAGGCTACCCGTCACAAATAGAACACAATATAATGCCACAGTAAACCGGCCCAAGATTTTATGGCGCCGGGCCCCATTTGGCCAAATGCGCTGGATTGTGATTTCAACTCCCAAGACGATCCCGACTATTATGAGTAATCCAAGATACACACTGAGTTTGCCCAAAGAAAAACCGGCGGTGGCTATCCGACTGAAAAATAATAACAACACCGCGACCGTGACCCCGCCAAAAATAATCCCCACCTTTCGCCAGGTGGTTTGAAGCATGGCGTCTTTCAACTTTCGTCGGCCCTCAATAAACGTTTGAGAGCGAAATCCCAAGACGATCATATAGATGGCCATGATGAGCCCAATCACCACCAAACAAATGTGAAAGGTCAACAACGGAATAAACACATTGTCATACAATTCCTTGGATCCACCAAAGCCCTCTTTTCCTTCAAAGGCCAACACGCCCAACTGCCGAAATAAATAGTAACTCGTGAAGAAAGCCAACATGGCCACCATACCGCTCAACATCATCCAATGATGACCAGTTCCTCTTCCTTTTTTTGCCTGGAACCACCCGACAACAAACAAGACCGTAAAGAAGGTCGCCATAAACTGACTCACATCCGCACCCATCGTGGCATGCGTCCCGGCAAAACCTGGCGCTTTTAACCATTCAGTCATCAAATCATTCCTTTTCTATAGGGGGTTGTTCCAAAAGTCCGCCAGCGGCGTTCTCGGCCATTTGTCGTGCTCACGTACTCCGTGTACGCTCCGCGCGCCAAATGGCCTGCGGCCTTGCTGGACGGGCCTTTTTGAACAACGCCCCATTATGCCTTCGTTCCCTGAACAATGGCTCGTGTTTCTAATTCAGTCACAGATTGAAACCCTGCGGTCACCATCCAATCCATGGCTTCCTGCGTCGTGAAACAATCTCCGTGTTCGGTGTTCACCATAATATGCACAGCGAATGCCGTGGTCCAGGCGGGACTCGTTCGGCCCGGATCGAGAAACCGGTCCTTAATCACCAAGCGGCCATTCCCCTGTAAATGGGTAAACACCTTTCCCACTAACGCCGCATTCGTCTGGTGATCTTGGTAATGAAGAATGTCAGACATCAACGCTAAATCGTAAGGTCCGCCCAACGAATCCGCATTAAAATCCCCAGGCTTTAACGAAATTCGATCCTCCAATCCAACGTCCTTGATATAGCGTTCCGTCACATGCAGGGTTTGAGGCAAATCAAACACTGTGGCTTTCAGATGGGGATATTCCTGACAACAGGCAATCGCATTGGTCCCTGCACCTCCACCGATATCGACCAAATGCTCCACTTCATCGAGTTGTAAATACTTCGCCAGATTGACTCCGCTCCCTCGTCCAATACGATCCAACACCGCTAACACATTGGCTCCCATCTCCGGATTGGTTTCAAACACATGCTGGCGAACCGGAGACGTTCCGGTGCGAATGGTGTCTTCAATTTTCCCCCAATTCTCCCATTCGGAATCGTGAAGAATTAACAGGTTTCCAACATATTCAGGATTCGTCTTCACCAAGTACTGTTGGGCCACACTAGAATTGGTAAATTGCCCATCATGTTTAGCTAGGACTCGCATCGCCACCAAGGCGTTCAACAAGAGACTCAAGGACCGGTCATGCAGGGTTAATCGATTGGCAAGCTCAGAAGAAGAGAAAGAACGACTGTCTAAGGCTGAAAACAGATCCAGCTTGATGGCCGTCAGGAGAATTTTCGTCTCCCAGTAGTACCCCAGCTGAAATATTTCTGCGAGAGATAACTCGCGAGGCACAGTAAGTCCTTACAATTTTCGATGAGACCAATCAGAAACCGGTTGAATTTATGATATTAGCGGGCGGGAACTGGCGAACGCAAGGAAAGGGAAATGAGGTGTAAATAAAAAAAGGCAGCAACTGTTAGACGTTGCTGCCTTTTCATTATTTCACAAGAGAAAGGTTGATTACCCTTTGAACTTATTTTTCTTTTTGATGTCAAAGTTCGCTTCAACCGTGGCACCATCTTTGACTTCAACTTCAATTTGCACATTACCGGCTATGGGATGCCAGGCTAGGACTTTGTGCTTGCCAGCAGGCACGTCTTTTATTTCAAACGTCCCGTCGACACCAGACACTCCAAAATGACCATTGGTCACAGGCAAGAACCAGGCTTGCATAAATTCATGCTGGTCACATTGCAAACGCAGAACGGAACCTTTCCTCGCCATGCGCATCTTGATTTTCTTGTCGAGCTTGTCGCCCTTCCTGGCTAACCCAATATTGAACAGGGTGGAGGACTTGGCACCGAGCACGTCAAAGCTATGGGGATTATGTAACACCCCTTCTTTGGACTTGGGATCATCGGGATCGTTATCCATATTTTCAACCATAAAGTACCCTTTGTTCACCAAGACACCAGTAAAGGGCAGAAACTCACACAATTTGGCCTTCACATCTGCTTTATACTTAAACCCTTTATCCTTAATGCCACGAACGGACACGATAACATTTTTTAGCCCCTTGTTCCCATCCACTTCGACTTCTTTCAGCAAACGGGTGTCATCCCCTTTTTGACTAGGATTTTTTTTGCAGAAATCTGGATTTGGAAATTTAGAAAACGCAAACTCCTTTGCAGGAATGGCTTTTCCGGAATAGGTGACCTTGCCTTTGATCGTTCCACCTGCCTGAGCAATCAGTGGAATGACCACGAGCAATCCACCGAGCAGCAGGGATACAGTTAGGGATTGACGATTACTCATAATCTCTCCTCCTCGTTGAGAAATATAATGTTGTCCGTTTCGGGGGGGGGGGAATAAAATCTGACGACTTTTGACTCCCTGGCCGCCTCACAATCGTATCACTGACACGGACGGGAATGCTGTCAAC
>JADFRB010000249.1 GCA_022561525.1 Nitrospinota bacterium | reverse complement strand
AGGTAGAGGCGCATCTCCCCGCACGACAGGTCGCGTATCCGCCGGACCTTCCGATCGTAGAAACTCCTGTGCGGGGTCCCACACTCCCCGCACGCCGTTTTTTTTGACGGCGGGCCAGCCGAATAATCCGAGCCTTCGGATCTCCAAATATCCCCTTGATCGTGGCCCTTGGACGAAACCCGGGGAATCGGTAGGCGTCCAGCAGGCTCTTGCTCTTTAACATCTGGCAATCATGCCAGATATTGCGCGTGCTTGAAACACCGTATCCCCTGGCCCTGATTGCCTTTCTCGGTCTCTAAGGTCTAACTTTTACCCACTCGTTTGGGAGAAGACCCTTTATTTTTACTCATCCTTAAAAATATCTTCTAGCTTCTGCTGCAATCTCTCTTGGGTTACCGGTTTGACCAAGTACCCGTCGGCCCCTGCCAGGATCGCTTCCCGGATATGTTTGTGATCGTCATCGGCTGTGACCATAAGAACCTTCATGGACTTCAGCGAGGAATCGGCCTTGACGGATTTGAGTAACTCAATCCCATCCATCTCCGGCATGTGCCAATCCGCTAATAGCAGATCAAAGGCTTGCCCTTGTAGTTGCTCTTGTGCCTCCTGGCCATTGACCACAGCCACCACATTGGTGACACCTAATTTATCAAGGAGTAGCACGACAAGCCTTCGCCCATCCGGGTGATCTTCAGCGATAAGGACAGATTTGTTGGCATATTTTTTCATGTTGGCGGCACCCTTTGTTGATAAACGATGATCTCGTTGCGGGCGTGTTTCCCTTATTATGATGCGTGACGAATGGTACTGTAACTATTCATAAATTTCCAGAAATACTCTTGTTGGAGAATTGGGTCCAGATAATTCGTTCGCTCCCAACCTGGGACCACCCCAAAATTGACCGAAACCCATCGACTATGCCACATTCGTTCTTCCTGTGCAGCAACACATTAGACGATAAAATACGATAGTTGGAGGACTGTTATGGCTTTAGATCTCAAGCACAAAAGTCGCGATTTAACCGAAGGTCCCGGGCGGGCTCCGGCTCGGGCCATGTTGCGAGCCGTAGGGCTCAGGGACGAAGACTTTTCCAAACCCTTGGTGGCAGTGGCCAACACGTGGTCCGAAATCACGCCTTGCAATTATCACCTACGTGAAATTGCGCAAAAGGTCAAAGAAGGCATTCGTGAGGCCGGTGGCGTGCCGATCGAGTTTAACACGGTGGTGGTCTCCGACGGCATCAGCATGGGCACCGAAGGCATGAAAACCTCGTTGATCAGCCGTGAAGTCGTGGCCGACTCAATTGAATTGGTGGTCCGTGGGCATTTGTTTGATGCGGTGGTGGCCCTCTCCGGATGCGATAAGACCATTCCCGGCACCGTGATGGCGTTAGCCCGCCTGAATCTCCCCTCGCTCATGCTCTACGGTGGTTCGATCATGCCGGGGAAATTCCAAGGTCGCGATGTCTCGATTCAGGAAGTATTCGAGGCGGTTGGGGCTCATGCTCGCGGCAAAATGTCTGACGCGGAGCTGCACGATCTGGAAATCCACGCCTGTCCGGGAGCCGGGTCATGCGGTGGCCAGTTTACGGCCAACACCATGTCCATTGCATTTGAATTTTTGGGCATTTCTCCTATGGGATTTAATGGCGTCCCGGCTTTGGACCCCAAAAAGGAATCGGTCTCTACTCAATGTGGACATTTGATTATTGACCTGCTCAAACGCGACCTGCGGCCCAAGCAAATCATTACCCGAGATGCCTTGGAAAATGCCATTGCTGCCGTCGCCTCTACGGGTGGCTCCACCAACGCCGTGCTCCATTTCCTAGCGCTCGCGCATGAAATTGGGGTAGAACTGAATATGGATGACTTCGATACCATTAACCAGAGGATTCCACTTATCGCCGATTTAAAACCCAGTGGGCGGTACATGGCCGCTGATCTGTATCAAGCGGGGGGCACCCGCCTGGTAGCCAAACGATTGATTGATGCAGGTCTGCTCAAGGGCGAGTGCATTACCGTCACGGGACGCACGCTCAAGGAAGAAGCCGAGACGGCATCAGAGACCTCTGGGCAACAGGTGCTCTATCGTGTGGAAGAGCCGATCAAGACAACTGGCGGATTGGTGATCTTGCATGGCAATTTGGCGCCTGAAGGATGCGTGGTGAAAGTCGCAGGGAATAAAAAACTGACCCACACCGGACCGGCCAAGGTCTTTGAATGCGAAGAAGACGCGTTTGCCGCCGTACAAAAAGGCGACGTTGTGGATGGTGATGTGGTAGTTATTCGTTATGAAGGCCCGCAAGGTGGACCCGGCATGCGAGAAATGCTGGGTGTAACCAGTGCGATTGTTGGGGCAGGGCTTGGGGAAACGGTTGCGCTCCTAACGGACGGCCGATTCTCCGGCGCTACTCACGGATTGATGGCTGGGCATGTGGCTCCCGAAGCCAGCAAAGGCGGCCCAATCGCCGCCGTGCGAACCGGGGATAGGATCACCATGGATATCCCATCCCGTCGCTTGGACCTGGATATCACGCAAGAGGAAATGAATACCCGCCTCCAGCAATGGACGGCCCCTCCTCCTAATTATACGAGCGGCGTGCTGGCCAAATATGCCAAGACGGTATCGTCCGCCTCAAAAGGCGCAGTGACCTGGTAAGGATTCTGGGTTCTCCTGGTTTGAGAGGTAGACTGTTGTCGCCAATTTGAAAATCCCCCTAACCCCCTTTTCCAAGGGGGAGATCTGAATAATCACCTCCAGGCAGAGCGCCAGGGAATAACAAGATTCACCAGACCTAAAAAAAAGGCGGGAAAGCTTTTGGCCTTCCCGCCTTACTAACACATTTTCCACTGATTTATTTTTTGGCCTTCAGCTTCACGTTTTCCTTAAATTGAGTAATTTGCACAGGCTTGAAGGCCCGATCTTTTCTCCCTAAAGAAGCGCGTTGTTCCACTTCTTTGATAAATGCTTCGGGACCATGAATAGGCGCATAGGTCATGGTCACGATGACATCCATGGATGGCGCGTCTTTGGGCGTGGGGAAGGTAAAGATTTCAACCCGTTTTTCCTCAGGCTTCAGAACGTTTTCATTCAACACCTTGACGGCTTCAAAATCAAAGATCGTGGGTTTTCCATTTTTGTCACCAAACACGCGTTCGTAGTATCGCTGTTCGGTGTACGTTTTTCTCAGATTTTTCCCGAGAATCGTGAGGTCGATTACAACCCGCGACCATCCTGGATGCGGCAAGGGCAGGTTGTGGGGCACCAAACTTTGAATGGTGACCGTGACTTCCGATTCCATCCCTTTGACTTCAGTCACGACGTCCAACTTCACCGCATCGGCTCGAACTTTTCCGAATCGCCCAGGGAAACTATGATTGGCGATTTTTCGATTCCGTTCTCCGTTCGCAGATTCACCAAAGGCCTCTGGCATGTGACAGGACTGGCAATTTTTTCCACTCTTTTGCGTTTTGGATTCCTGCCAGGGTCCCAGTAAATCCGGAAGTTTTTCAAAGCCAGGCAGATTTTCATGACAGGTCACACAAAACTGTGATTGGGAATACAGCGGTAGAGGGACGGATTGATGCGCTAAATTATCTTCTGGCTTTTTATAGCTGCCGAAGACAGTTCGTTCTAATTGGTACGTAGGATGTGGGGGATGCTGTGTCGAATCCACCGATTTGATCAAATGGCACTGAGAACACCCAACCCCATCCAACCGCGGATCTCCTGATTCGATTTCTTTGATATAGACGCTGGTATGGTCAGGGTATTCTATGGTACTTGGGGCATGGCATCGGAAACACATCGCACCTTCTTTGTCTTTTGAGTTTGCCCGATAGCGTTCCAACGACACGCGAAAAGGGGCACTCAAAATCGATCGGGATTGTGCCGACGCTTCCCATTCCTCAAACACGCGCAAGTGGCACCGTTTGCATTTCTGTGAGTGGGGATACGCCTTTTCCAGAGGTTTACCTGGGGCCTTCCCCGCCGCCAGCGTTTTGGAGGCAGGAAGGTCGATGGTGATCACCAACAAGGCTGTTACCATAAACAGGCCTGTCACCCAACAGAGTGCATGGAGATTTTTTCGCATGAAGCGGACCTTAATTCATCGTGTTGTGTATGGAAAATGGTTTGGTCTTGGTTAGGACCTGAGAGAAAATAACTTTGACATCTCGCATCCAATCTTCGGGCCGTCTTTGAACGGGCCTCAATCGAAACACCCTCAACATAGCTGTGCT
>JADFRB010000248.1 GCA_022561525.1 Nitrospinota bacterium | reverse complement strand
AGGGAATGTTCAAAAAAGCATGCCCTGAGTCTTTCCGAAGGGTCTATCCAGCAAGACCGCAGCCATTTTGACGCACGGAGCGTACATGGAGTACGTGAGCACGGCAAAATGGCGAGAACGCCGCTGGCGACTTTTTTGAACATTCCCTCCAGCTGATGATGGCTGCCTCCTCTGGGGCGTGTATGTGCCATGGGAGTGAAATATTCAACAGTCCCACAGAACATCTAGAAGCAATGGGATCTGAATACTAGCTTGTCGATTTCTTTGTAACATTTTCTAGGCTTGATGATGAACGCGTTATCCATCCGCCCTCGGTTACTGCTTTCCCAAGCCCTGACTTCCTCGTTACTGAAACTATACGATTATCCTCACCCGACCAAGCCCCAAAAGATCATTAAAGGATACGACAAGGCCCATGCCTTGCGAACCGCAAAAATGTGTGTCGCGGTGGCACTTTCATTGGGACATGACTTGGACCGTGTCCGTCACTATCAAATCGCTTGTGTGCTTCATGATCTGGGACGGGCGGGATTGGATCAACCCTTGTTTGGTAAAATTTGGTCCTGGGCCAAGATGCATGGCATCCCCACGCGACCGGCTGAATGGCGAGCCAAACATACCAGCACCCCGTATGGCAAAGAAACTGAAGCATTCGTTCGGAAATATCGATCTCAACTTGAAGATGAAGGCATTGCCATTAATAAATGGGCCTGCGAACAAATTGAAATGCGCTTGGGTTATGCTCGGCGAATGAAACGCATGCTTCGTGTGATTAAACCGCAACTTCGACATCTGAATATTTCATGGCATCGCTGGATGGAACACGTTATTCTATATTATTATTACCCAGAACTCATATCCCGAGAACAGCCATGGGTTCATGAATTAGGTGAGATCCTGGTAGCCTGTGAACAACTTGAAGCATACAGCAATCGGCAACGCGGGCAAGACTACTATACCCGAACACAAGAAAGCTTCGAGGATGCCTTTTGTTACTTGAATTCGTTAATACGAAAAAAACAACTCAGTCGAAAAGTGGTTGAGGCTGTTCGTTCCTTGACGGCCACCGGCCAATTTGATTCCATTCTGGCGGCTGCTAAAGGGAGCGCTTTAACACAGAAAGACATTCAGTTTTTACGTTCGTTGGCACCATCGCGATAACCCATGGCTGTTCACACCCATCAGCTCTCACTTCACATGCAGGGCGATTGTCATATTGAAAATATGACCACTCACATTCGACGTCTGCTCGAACAAGGTGACTTGGAAGCTGGCATTGTCACTATTTTTGTGAAACACACCACCGCCTCGGTCTTTATCATTGAGGACGAGCCAGGGCTCCGTGCGGATACGAAAACGGTATGGGAACGGTTCTTGCCAGCCGATCCCACCTGGCAGCACAATACCAGAAATCCCGGAGAAGATAATGGGCATAGTCACCTCCGTGGACAATTTCAAGGGCAATCGCTCACCATTCCGTTTGTTGAACGGCAATTGACGTTGGGAACATGGCAAGAAATCGTGATGATCGATTTTGATACCCGTGCGCGCCAACGGGAACTCATTATACAAATCATTGGAGAGTAACGACCTTGAGGACTACAACCGGAAGCAACGATAGAAGATTTTCTTTCACGCGTCCCTATCGTTTAACAAAAATCATTCTGCTCCTAAGGACCTGAGAGAAACTAACTTGGCCATCTCGCATCCAATCTTCGGGCCATCTTTGAACGGGCCTCAATCGAAAAACCCTCCACATAGCTGTGCTATGCCTCGGGTTTTTCTCAATCGTTCCGTCCAAATCCGACCTAAATCTTGGCGCGATATTGTCCAAGGTATTTTCTCTCAGGTCCTAAGTGTCACTCTGGCGAGCCTATTGTTCTCCACAACCGGATTTGCGAACTGGGAATCTCAACTTCTTTGGAATAATGACGCTCATATGGCTCCGAAACCCATACCCATTAAACTCGGACCTGATGAACGAGAGACTATTTCCATATTCGAACGCGCGACGAAATCAGTGGTATTTATTACCAACACAGCTATCCGTCGAGACTTTTGGTCTCTCAATACGTTTGAAGTTCCACAGGGGTCAGGGTCCGGGATTATTTGGGATCGTGAAGGGCATATCGTCACAAACTTTCACGTCGTGTATGGAGCTGACTCTATTCAGATCGTGCTATCGGATCAAACTTCGCTTCAAGCACAAGTAATTGGGGTCGATCCCGACCATGACTTGGCCGTCCTACGCATTCGCACTTCAAAGGATCATCTCTTCCCAATCGAGGTGGGTAATTCACAAGGGCTTCAGGTCGGCCAAAAAGTCCTCGCCATTGGCAACCCCTTCGGATTGGATCATACCTTAACCACTGGGGTCGTCAGTGCTCTCGGGCGAACGATCAAGTCCATGAATGACCGGACTATTGAAGGGGTCATTCAAACTGATGCCGCCATCAACCCAGGAAATTCCGGCGGTCCCTTGTTGGATAGCGATGGCCGTTTGATCGGGATCAATACCCAAATCATCAGCCCAAGCGGTGCCTATGCGGGAATAGGGTTTGCTGTGCCGGTCAACACGATCATCCGTGTGATTCCCCAACTGATTCAATTCGGCAAATTGATCAGACCGGGCATGGGGATTTCTCTTATCCCTGATTCCATTGCCGCTCGATGGGGCATTCAGGGACTGATTATTGCAAAAGTTGAACCGGGAAGCCCTGCAGAAAAAGCAGGGCTGGAAAGCGCACGAGAAACACGTTTAGGCCGCATCAATCTCGGGGACATTATCACCAAAATTAATCAAGAGCCGGTGAACATTTTTGACGACCTGATTCGAATTCTTGATCGACATAAAGTCGGGGATCGCATAACCGTTGAAGTGCATCGGAACGGAAAATCGCGAAAGGTCAAGGTGACGCTCAAATCAATTGACTGATTATTGAACTTCCTTACCTCCCATCCTTTTTCCCCTTCAGGGAATGTTGAACAAAGCCGCCAGCCTTCGCCAAGGCTACGGCAGACAAGCCAGCGGCGTTCCCTGCCTGCCGTAGCCTTGGCGAAGGCTGGTCGTCATTTTGCCGACCTTCGGGCTCACAGACTTGCCGCTCTTCGCAGCGTTCGTGCTCATGGACTCCATGTACGCTCCGCTCGTCAAAATGGCTGCGGCCTTTCCTTCGGAAAGACTCAGGGCATGCTTTTTTGAACCTTCCCTCCCGCTAATACTGTCTGTCTCATCTTGGGCATGTATTTGCTAGAGGAGTGAAATATTCAACAGTCCCCTTCACCACCATTTGGGTGACAATCTTGGCTCAAGAAACGCCCTTTCATATAGCGTGTATTTTCTGAGACACCATTTGCGGAAATCCAGAAAAAATTGTATTTTGATTTTGAATAACTTCCGTATTTTTGAACAACTGGAGAAACTTTATGAAACCCTTTCCCAAAACATCGACAGGTATTGTTGGCACGTTCACTGGTTTCACCGTTGTCTTCACAGTATCTATTTGGCTACTTGTCGGGAGTGGGTTGGCCTGGGGCAATGCTGCTGATCAAAAACAGCTTGTGGACAATGCCAAACACACCATTGAAAGTTTCATGGACGATCCTCAGTTTACCTGGTTTCAGGACCATGTCAAAGATGCCAAAGCCTTGCTGATCATTCCACAATTATTAAAAGGGGCATTTATTTTTGGGGCAGAGGGGGGAAGCGGCGTGCTCATTGTCCGCGATCGAGATTCAAACAATTGGAGCAACCCGGCCTTTTACGTGTTGGGCGGACTCAGTTTCGGGTTTCAGTGGGGGGGACAAGCCTCGGAAGTCATCATTATGGCCAGGACAGACGGCGCTGTTGAAAACCTATATACCTCCTCATTTAAATTGGGTGGTGATGCCTCGATTGCGGCCGGCCCCTATGGTGCGGGGATTGAAGGATCGACCTCAGCGAATCTCAATGCCGATTTTCTCTCATTCTCTCGCTCAAAAGGTGCCTTCGCAGGCATTTCATTTGTAGGAGTGGTCATCTACGCCAGTGACGACTCAAATGAAGCCTATTATGGAAAAGCCATTCGACCACTTGATATACTGACAAAAAAGTCAGTCACCAATCCACATGCCGATGGGTTACGAGAAGCCGCGAAAAAGGCTGTCCAATAAGGGAATGTTGAAAAAAGCCGCCAGCGGCGTTCTCGCCCTTTTGCCGTGCTCACGTACTGAGAGTACGCTCCGCGCGTCAAAAGGGCTGCGGCCTTGCT
>JADFRB010000247.1:3981-4268 GCA_022561525.1 Nitrospinota bacterium | reverse complement strand
TCGGCTGGGATGGCCCTGACGGGCAGACCAAACGACCCACGCACCGACCAGCACACCTCGAACGTCTGAAGAAACTCCAAGACCATGGGCGACTCATATGCGCGGGTCCCTTCACAGACAAAGCTGGCAGTCTCATTATTATCGAAGCCGAGTCGTTGTCTGAAGCTGAAGCCTTTGCCAAGGAAGACCCCTATGTGATGGAAGGAATTTTTGAACGGATTGAGGTTCATCCATTCACACAAGTTCTTCCCGAAGAGAGCTCTTCCTAAATAATAAGGGCACCTCAA
>JADFRB010000247.1:0-3971 GCA_022561525.1 Nitrospinota bacterium | reverse complement strand
CCGGAGTGTATGGGCGAATACATGAGGTTGTGAGCACGCGACTGACGCCGCCATCACGGAAAAGGACGGTTTTTAGAGGTGCCCTTAAGACTTCCCTCTTCTCCCTCACTGTGTTTTTCCCTCCGTTGTAACTACTCAGGTATTTAGGCTGAAGGCTATCACTCATAATATCCGAAGTGTTGGATGATCACGCATGATTGGACCCTAAAAGCCTTCGACCTTCAGCCTATCCACCTGAGTAGCTACCCTCCGTTTAGGCCAATGTTAGAATGACGTTCCATTCCGGCTTACGTACTGGCTGCACCGACAATCGTGATCCCTTCCGTAATAACTCCATGTTTTCCAAACCTTTGATGTCACGTAATGAATCAAGGGGCAAGGGCGTGGAAAATTTTTTGGCAAATTTGACATCGACCATAAACCAGGCAGGATTGTCACGCGAACTGTTCTGGTCAAAATATTTGCTTCGAGAATCCCATGCAAAACGATCCGGATAGGCCGCCTTGACAATATTGACAATCCCAACGATTGAAGGTGGGTCAGCATTACTATGATAAAAAAACGCCTGATCACCTACAGTCATGGCTCGCAAAAAATTTCGCGCTTGATAGTTACGCACGCCTTCCCAACATGTAGTCTGTCCAGGAGAGTGGGCCAGATCATCAATCGAAAACACCGAGGGTTCCGACTTTAAGAGCCAATAAGAAGACATGAGATACAAACCTCCACACGTATTTGCGAATGAACGGCCTGATCCTACCGTTTCTCCCCACAGCCTTCAATACATGCCAGGTAACTCAGGTGGATAGACTGAAGGCCGAAGGCTATTAGGGAAAGTCAGGCATTATGAGTAGTAACCTTCAGTCTTTAGCCTTCAGCCTTCAGCCTAAATACCTGAGTTACCATGGCCGTTCCATTAGGAAAATTTGTGCCCCATCGCTGGAACGTGGTATCTCTCCTCAAATATTTATGGGACCGTTGAGTAATTCAAAATTTCTATACGACCAAAATATTTGATTAATTGAGTTTACCCTAAATAGCCAGAGGGCTGTTCAAAAAGCATGCCCTCGCGGAAGCGGGGGGCCGTTGTCTGATCCGCCCAACCCTGGCGCGCCAAGACGCGCCCTTCCACAGGCAAGGCCTAGCCACTCTCGGCCTCCGTAACCACTTCGGCGAAGGGGGCTCGGCGGTAGCAGGGAACGCCGCTGGCGGACCCTTCGGCCAGACTCAGGGCATGCTTTTTCAACAGCCCCTTTATGGAATCGTTGATGGACACCTTCCAGCGTTGGTATACCAGCCTAACAGAAGTTATTTCGGAAGAAGCACTCCTCGCCATCGGCGTGTTATCCGCTGTCATGTTTGTGGGAACCCTCGTCGCGATTCCTATTATCTTAAGCCGACTGCCTGCAAATTATTTCCAACATGATCTGGAACATGTTTGGATGGAGAACTATCATCCAGTGTTGAGGAAGATGGGAGTGATCTGCAAAAACACGGTAGGACTAATTTTTCTTTTGGCTGGCATTGCCATGCTGGTTCTTCCTGGCCAAGGGATTTTGACAATGGTCATTGGAATGTCTCTGCTTGACTTCCCAGGAAAACGGAAGCTGGAGCATAAACTGCTCACCCAACCGATGGTATTCAAAACCATGAACGCAATTAGGATCAAATGCAGCAAACCACCGTTTGATCCACCCACCGCACCTTCATTCTAAGACTCTATTGAGGTACAAGTGCCTGATCACTCACCTTTCCCACACCCGTTACGACCAAATGCCTTTCTCACAATCACACCTGACACAAAGCACTTTACACCATGTCTTACCCACCGGTAGCATAAACTCCCTATGATCAAACTTGCGCCAATTGGGTGGACCGCGATCTCGATACTCTGTGCGATATCGTTTGCGTTCGTCACGGGAGTTCTCAACCCCGACGAAAAAGTCAACGGCCTGTGGTTGGTCACGGCAGCAGGATGCTTTTACGTGCTTGCCTACCGATTTTACGGCCGATTTCTCGGGCACCAGGTCATGAACCTCGATGACCAACGGGGCACACCAGCCTACCGATTAGAAGATGGCACCAATTATTATCCCGCCAATAAATACGTGCTCTTTGGCCGCCATTGCTGGCGCCGGGCCCCTTCTCGGTCCCGTGCTCGCGGCGCAGTTCGGATTTTTGCCAGGCTTCCTCTGGATTGTCATCGGAGCCGTGGTCGCTGGAGCAGTTCAGGATTTCGTGATCCTCGTTGGCTCTCTTCGCCGGAATGGTCAATCCTTACCCGAAATTGCCAGAGCAGAAATCGGATGGGTCACGGGCATGGCCACCGCCATAGCTGTGTTCTTCATTATCATTGTGGCTTTAGCCGGGCTGGGGCTGGCGGTGGTGAATGCACTCTTTCTCAATCCGTGGGGAACGTTCACGATTGGCATGACCATTCCCATTGCGTTGTTGATGGGATTATAGCACCACAAGATTCGCCCGGGTCGGGTTGGTGAAATGTCAATCATCGGGATTGTCTTGCTATTCATTGCGGTGGCGGTGGGAAGAGTCGTGGCTCAATCAGAGCTCGGTGAGTGGTTCAGTTTGGAACGGACCACCTTAGTCTGGCTGCTCGCAGGCTACGGATTTCTCGCGTCCGTGCTGCCGGTCTGGATGCTCCTCGTCCCAAGAGATTACCTTTCCACATTCATGAAGCTTGGGGTGGTTGCCCTGCTGGCGATAGGCATCATCATCATGGCTCCCGACATGCAAATGCCGCGAATCACACAATTCATCCACGGGGGCGGACCCATTATTCCCGGGCCGATTTTTCCCTTCTTGTTCATCACGATTGCCTGCGGCGCGATATCCGGATTTCACTCGCTTATAGCATCCGGCACCACACCCAAAATGATTGCTCGCGAATCCCAAGCCATGATTCGGGTACGGTGCCATGCTGTTGGAAAGTTTCGTGGGAGTCGTCGCCCTCATTTCCGCCGGCCTTCTCATCCCCGGTGATTATTTGGCCATTAACACCCACCTCTCTGCTGACGCGTTAGCTGCGTTGGGATACCCGATTGGTAAAATTCACGAACTCTCGCAACTCGTCGAAGTCGATGTCTCAGGTCGTCCCGGAGGCGCGGTGTCACTTGCGGTCGGGATGGCCTGGATCTTTTCTGCCTTGCCAGGCATGGCCGGGTTGATGGCCTATTGGTATCAATTTGCCTTACTCTTCGAAGCGTTGTTTATTTTGACGACAATCGATGCCGGCACGCGGGTCGCTCGGTACCTCGTTCAAGAATTGGGTGGGTATCTGTACCAACCACTTCGACAAATCAACTGGTGGCCAGGGGTATTCTTGGGCAGTGCGATTGTGGTAGGAGCCTGGGGATATTTGATCGCGACAGGAAACATCGCGACGATCTGGCCCATGTTTGGTGCGGCCAATCAGCTCCTGGGAACACTGGCGCTCTGTATTGGCACAACACTCTTGATCAAGATGGGGAAAGCCCGATACATCTGGGGCACGGCTATTCCCATGGTGTTTATCGGTGTGATTACACTGACAGGATGCTACCAACTGTGGTGGATGTTCCTCAACCAAGCTGCCACTGCAACGGAATCCGTCCAATCCATGACGATGTATCTGAACGCTAGCTTCGTGGGACTGATTGCCATCCTTGCCTTGATTGTCCTGGCGGAAAGCGCAAGCAAATGGTATGGATATTTAATTCTAAAACGTCCGTATACGAGTACCGAGATTTTTGACGGAGAAGGCATTCGGATTCCAGCCTGACCATGTTGCTAATGGAATATTTTTTGTAACTACTCAGGTATTTAGGCTGAAGGCTAAAGACTGAAGGCTATCACTCATAATTACCTGAAGTTTTGTACGCTCACGCATGGTTGCCCCCTAAAAGCCTTCGGCCTTCAGCCTATCCACCTGAGTAGTTACTATTTTTTTTAGAACACATACTTAGAACACATAC
>JADFRB010000246.1 GCA_022561525.1 Nitrospinota bacterium | reverse complement strand
AAGCCGCCAGCGGCGTTCTCGCCCTTTTGTCGTGCTCACGTACTATGAGTACGCTCCGCGCGTCAAAAGGGCTGCGGCCTTGCTGGACGAACTTTTTTGAACATTCCCTCCCACTGATGATATGTGGCTCATCAGGAGCTTGTATTGGCTATTGACGTAAATTATTCAACAGTCCCTTGCAGAAAAATGAAACCTTGCCCGGCACTTGGGTGACAGGCAATCTTGGCGACTGCCTTGATCGTTAGAACCTGAAAGAAAATAACTTGACCCATATCGCGCCACGATTTGGGTCAGATTTGGACGGAACGATTGAGAAAGACCCGAAGCATAGCACAGCTATGGTGAAGGTTTTTCGATTGAGGCCCCTTCAAAGATGGCCCGAAGATTGGATACGAGATGGCCAAGTTATTTTCTTTCAGGTCCTTATACCCGCTCGGTTTCCTCTTCCATGTGTTCCTCCACGGAAATATGGGTAAGGGTTCCACGATAATCACATTTGTGGCATCGAACCCGGAACTCCTCAACCCATTGCTCTTGCACAAATGTTTGATTGCATTGGGGACACACAAACACCCCTTTCACATAGTGAACTTGCCGCTTCTGCTTCATGCTTTTCCTCCTTCAGGAACACTGATCGTATTAGTTAAGGGCTCGCGCAAGAATAACTTCCCCTGTTTGAGCGTCGATCCATCCCGTCGGGCGGCGTGGCTCGTCCTTTCCATACGAGGAGTATGCACAGTCCTCGCGCCTTGCCAGACAGATGTCTCAGCACCCAAACAGGGGAAGTTATTCTTGCGCGAGTCCTAAGACCCAACCGGCTAACACTGCCACAGAGGATTTTTCCAATGCAACTCATGACTACTGTGAACTAAGAAACGGCAGTTGGACGCCCAACTGCCGTTTCTAGGTTCAACACCTTCCTTGTCATTTCAACCTTTCCTTGTCATTTCAATCTTTCCTTGTCATTTCAATCTTTCCTTGTCATTTCAATCTTTCCTTGTCATTTCAATCTTTCCTTGTCATTTCGACCGGAGGGAGAAATCTCTAATTCGGCAACGCGCAAGGTTATGTACAAAAATTATTAGATGCGGGCTTTCGCGCCTGCAATGTAAAATCTAGAAGGAAAACTCAGCTTGGTGAAGCATGAAGCGCAAAACGGGAAAACACCTTTGTTCTTTACCGATCACGCATCACGGATAACGAATGACGATTTCAGGCCTTTCCACTTGATCGGCGGCGTTGAGTCCTGGGGAAATGCTTCGTATGAACATCCTTGAGGCGACGTTGCTCCACATGAGTATAAATTTGCGTGGTGGCAATGTCGGCATGACCGAGCATCATTTGGACCGCACGCAAGTCAGCCCCGTGATCGAGGAGGTGGGTGGCGAACGAGTGCCGAAGCATATGAGGAAAAATTCGTTTGACGATGCCAGCACGTACCGCTCGCGCCCGAAGAATGTTCCAAAAACTCTGTCGCGTCATGGGTTGTCCCCGACGAGTCACAAACAAGGCTGATGAGTTGTTGTGTTTGAGCAGAACCGATCTGGCTTCCTGGCAGTAGAGCTCAATTTTCTTTCGGGCAATTTCGCCCATGGGCACCACTCGTTGTTTGTCCCGTTTGCCGGTTGCCAATACATAGCCCACCTCCAAATTGACCTGTGAGAGATCCACGCTGATCAACTCAGACACGCGCAGGCCGGTGGCATACAACAATTCGACCATCGCGGCATCCCGTACTTCCTCGGGACTCTCCCCCGGGGACAATTCAAGTAAATTGGTGATTTCAGTTTCCGTCAATGTTTTGGGTAATTTCAGCCATTGCTTGGGAGAACGCGGGATTTGGGCCAATACGTCAGGCAGTCCCTTTTCCATAGTCAAGAACCGACAAAAGCCTCGAATGGCGGCCATGCAACGCGCGACGGAAGCCGAGGAAAGGCCCTGCTCCCGGAGGAATTGGAGGAACCCCAACACCGTATGATTCGTCAAATCCGTGGGGCCTTGAAGGCTCTTCTTGGCACAGTAACATTTAAACTTCGCGAGGTCTCGGCGATACGCATCCAGGGTATTGTTGGCCAAACCACGTTCCGCCCGCAGGATCGTGGTATAGTGATTCAGAAGGTGATCGAGTTCGCTTCCTGCTCCCGCCTGTTCCCTCATCACGCTCAGTCCTTTGCTCCCTTGACCTTGTCTTTGTGGAGGATCATGAACCTTCATTTTTCTCAACCTTTATTGAGGAATCCCCACGCCCAAAGAGTTTTCTTGACAGTAGAGGAGGCTGGCCGTATATACGAAGTGAGGATTCGCGCAAGGATAATTTCCCATGTTTGGTTAAGGATAATTTCCCATGTTTGGTTGTTGAGACACCTATCTGGCAAGGCGCGAGGACTGCGTATACTCCTCGTATGGAAAGGACGAGCAACGCCGCCAGACGGGATGGATCGACGCCCAAACAGGGGAAGGTATTCTTGCGCGAGCCCTTAGCCTTTGCCCGTGCCGGTACCCCGACATTCCTCGCTTCCCCACTGACTTCTCTTTCATCATGCCCAAAGCTAGGTTGAATATTTTACATCTGCCTGGCACTCTTGCCAGCCAAGACCGAATCAAACTATTTACACTCCCACTGCTCCTCCCTTTCACCAAAGGGAAAAAGCTATTGAGAAGGAAAAAAATTTTATGGAAATTGACCCATCCAGCTTAGATCGCCTCAAAGCCTTTGCAGAATTTCTTCAACGCGCAAAGGAAGCCGGCGCCAAGCTCTCGTTTGTCAGTACACCCACCGAACACGGCGATAATATTACGGCCACCGCCACCATCGATGACGAACAAACAAACATCGGCCTTCTGTTTTGGGATGTCAGTTTACTTCAAGAACACGGACTGGTCGATACACTGGACGAAGACGACCTCGCCCTAGGCATGAATATCACCGATGGGATGATCGAGGATGCGGAAAGAATTCTCTCCTTTGCTAAAACCGAGTCCGCGAAAATTGGGAATTCGTGAAAGGTCCTTCAGGGGTGTTCCAAGGCGCTACCTCCCTTACAAATGAGGGAATTTGACCTCCATCGTAATAATAATGAGGAAGGATACGTGCATACCACAACTCATTGACCAGCCTAGCGTCATCCCACCCCCCAGCAACAACCCCAAACTCATTGAAGAGTATTCAGGACGAGTCACGACCAAGACGGACGACGTAAGCATTGCAAGGATTGTGTGTCCACCCGGATGGACAGGGTGGGACAGTGCCCTGAGTTTACCGAGACCAAGGTCATCCTCAAGGGCATGCTGCAAGTCGAACACAAGGATGGGGTTATGTTAGTCCGTGTCGGCCAAGCCGTGATTTGTCACCCTGCTGAATGGGTGCGATACAGTGCGTGTCCCACAGAAGGCGCAGAATATGTCGCAGTATGCGTCCCGGCCTTTTCACCCTCGACCGTCCACCGTGATCCAGAATATGACCGAAGATGGAGCCCGGGCTAGGCAAAGCAAATCATTAATCCCTTTGCCTAGCCCATTTGCCCTGAGCATATCGAAGGATAAGGGGATCAGGATATAGGGGTCAGATAAAGGGTAGAGTAGAGCACTGGTGCATACTTGGAGCTGCTCTCGAACGCTTCGACGCACGCGTCTACCACGGACCACAGCAGTCAGCAATGACCAGCGCCCCCTCATCAAACCGTGCATGCGGTTTTCCCGCACACGGCTTTCCGATGTTCTTCATGCCAAGGCATGCGCCGCGCGCCAGCCTGCTACCGTAGGAACCTTATATAACCCGTAGCGCTCATACAGATCAGACTGCGGGAACCGGCGTAAGCCGGTGCCCCGGTCCTTGATCTTGTGGCGTCTCATCAAGTGGGTTCGCAACCGGTCCTCCGCGTGGTTTCTGACTTTACTCATCACCAGACTTGAGTTCCGATAGTGGAAATAGTTCACCCAGCCGCGGAGACTGCGGTTGATATTTCTCACGATGTCGCTCAAGGCAATGGCGGTCAGTTCCCGCTGTGTCAGTGCCGTCAGTCTCGCCTTGATCTGCTTCAGCGAGGTGGCTGCCGGTCGAACATTCGGGTACGGCTTGCCCGTCTTCGCCCCTCGACTCATCTGTAGCGTAAACCCCAGGAAGGTGAAGCTCGCTTCGGTCGCGTCTACGATGTGGGTCTTGGCCTCGTTTAAACCGGCGGATTACGCCGATTCCGTTGAGGACTCGAGCCTCGACAACCCCCAGCAGACTGTCACCTTCAGCGGCGTGGGCCAGACCCACACTATTGTCC
>JADFRB010000245.1 GCA_022561525.1 Nitrospinota bacterium | reverse complement strand
GTCCTTACCGATCCAGACCAACATACGCTTCACACCGAATATGATGCGAACAATCAGCCGATCAAGATTCAAGACCAAGCTGGGCATGCCGTCACCCGCGAGCTGGATATCGTTGGGCGAGTACGGAGCACGACTGATCCCAATGGCAATACCACCACGTTTGAATATTATGGCCCGGAACAACAAGGTCGATTGAAGGCGCAGATTGATCCCCTTGGCCGTCGCACGGAGTTTGCCTATGACGCGCATGGTAACGTGACGCTGGTGACGGATAACGCCGGACGCGTCACGCAGAGCTTCTTTGATGCCTTAGACCGTCCAATTCGTGTCGTGGGGCCAGCCGTCAACAGCCAACATCCCGTCACGTGTTTTTCGTACAGCCTTTTAGGGGCGTTGACCCAAGTCGAAGCGGGGTGGATCCTAAGTCCGAGCAACACCTGTGCCACGGATCACGGCACTGGTACGCTGACGGTTCAACAAACGTATGAAGTGGATGATTGGGGCCGGGTCAGAAAGCAAAGGGATGCGTTGAATCGGACCTGGGTGATGGACTATGATGTCCATGGCAATGTGATTCAAGTGACTGATCCGAAGAGCCAAGTGACCACGATGAGTTATGGGTATGGCGGGCAGTTAATCAGCCGGTCGGGGATTGGGCTGTCGGTGAGCTATACCAGGAAGATTCTTGGGCAAGTCATCCAAGCGAACTCCAATGCCGTGACGTATGACTATACCTACGATACCGCGCATCGGGTCGCGACTATCACGGATAGTCGGGGTCCACAAACGTTAAGCTACACCTACACCACAGGCGGGCGGCTCACCACGCGCAAGCAACTACATCTGGGGGCCGAAGTCAGTCGCACGGATTATGTGTACGATGCGGTGGGCCGGCTCAGTGCCATGTGGGCCGGGCATGCGGGTTATCCGCCAGAGGCTTGGCCCTACGAATAGCACGCGGGGCCGACCCTCCGGTTCGCAAGACCGGATAACCGGTCGTTATTCAAACTGCTCGCGCTGCGCAGATGCGGTAGGGTGTGCGAAGCGGACGAAAGAATAAATGGCATCGTATCCCCATCCACCCGCGGGCGGCTTCAGCTGCTCCGCGTCTTCCACTTCGTCCTCGGCGGCTATCCCTAGAGACCTGACATGCACAGATAGAACAAGATCAGGCAACTAAAAAGGGAAGAATGTCTGCTGTTGGTACGTGTTCGCGAAAACCGTGAAGAGCGTTGGGAGGGAGCGGAGAGGTGGGCTCGTGATCAATGAGGATTAGGTGACGTCGATGTGAACATGCGCCGTATACCCGAGCTGCTTCAACAGGTGTTCGCAGTCGTCCCAGGTGAGGCCGAATGCTCGGACGTCGGCGACTCCAAGGCGAGCCACCACGTCGCGAATGACGGTGAAATGGTCAGACTCAAACTCCTCCTCCATCAGGGCTGACTCAGTCCATGCGACGAGATCAGGGAGCGACAGCTCATGCTGGAGGTAGGCGGCGAGTTGGTCCGCGACAATCTGGCGAGTAATGATCTGACTCATGGTTCCACCTGCTGATGACCGTGGTTAATGGGATACTTCTCGTGCACTTCCACGAGGGTGCCCTGTTCGTTGTAGATTTCTTGATAAAATCGCACTGTCACTTCCATGGCGTCAACCTCTTTCACGTACCGGGCTTTCCAGCCATGACGACCTAACACCTCCAGCCAATAGCGTCGTCTGCCAGCCATGAGGTTCTCCCAGTTTGGAAATTTCTGCTCATTGTGTTCACGCGTACTCACTTGGGGGATGGTCCTCAACAGCGAAGCGATCATCTTGCACTCTCCGACCACTTATAGCACGGGTGTGCGAAATTGCCTACTATCTCCTGGCAACGAAATACGTGAAGGAAGCCTCTCTCATGTGATAGGGAAAATCATATTGAACTGTGGAATGCTGCCGCCTTAAGACTGTCGTGATTATAGCCGTGAACACCAACCAGGGAGGTGACTAACTAGGAGAAGCAGGGTACAAAGCGAAAACTCGCGTCTGGGCAAAATAAAAATGGGGTCAGACTCGATTAAATTGATTAATCTCACGTTTGAAAATTGGTCTCTTAAAAGAGCACCGATAGGTAGTCACCTATTGAGGGGGCTTTGGTCATTTCCCTTTTTCTTTCAACCTGCCTGAAATCTACATTGTTCGGATCTGTGTGCTAAGGGAAGTGGGTTGGGCTTTTTTTATCGGCTTTCCTGCATTTTTCTGATTCATCACGTACAATATTTCTATGGTGAAGTTCTGCATGGGGAAAGTGCGGGTATGGATGCTTGTTCTGGGGCTTGGACTTGGCGTTCTGCCCAGTTCGGGCCAGATGTTGATGTCGTACACGCCTCAGGTGCCTACTCATGAATCGTTGCAGTATGCTATTTCGCTACTAGGTATTCCCGCCGGTACCGCGACGATGGATTCAACGCCCTCAATTTCACAGGAAGGCCTCTCGACTATACAGTTTAGGTCGACCGCTACGTCCAACGCTTTCATTTCGTTCTTTTTCCCGGTCAACAATGTGGTGAATTCCACGGTTGATGCTCAAACCCTACTTCCGATTCGTGTATTCTTTCAGCGTCGAGAGGGAACGCGCCATGAAGATTTCGATATTACCTTTGATCATCAATCTCAGCAGGTGACGATTATCAAGGATGGAACGCGGAGCACCATGGCTATTCCGGCGCATACGCATGATGGGTTGTCCTGCCTGTACTATGTCCGTCAGTTGCCCTCGCTCGTTCCTGGGAAATCGGTCTTTGTGACGATTCACCATGATAAGAAAAACTATGACGTGGAAGTGCGAGTCGAAGCGATTGAGTCAGTACACGGTCCATGGGGAGATGTGGACGCCCTGCGCCTATTAGCCATCATGCCGTTTCGTGGTATTTTTTCAAATGAAGGCAATATTCGTTTTTGGTTGACCAATGATCTGAAACGAGTGCCGGTGAAGATGGAGGCCAGCATGATCATCGGGTCAGTGGTGGCGGTCTTGGAGGAATGGCCATTGTCACGAAAATCGGCTCGACTTTTTTACCAAAAGGCCTATAATGAAAATCCCTAGGTAGGAGAAAAAAAGGACTTTTTTGAAATGTCAAGACCCATTTCGCTCACTCAACACATTTTGACTCAGCAACGATTGCACCCTGAGGCCACCGGGGAGTTTTCCGCCATCATGACCCAAATCGCGTTGGGCGGAAAAATGATTGCGCAAGATCTCCGGCAAGCAGGCCTTCTCGATATTTTAGGCACAACCGGGGAAGTCAATGTCCAAGGCGAGGAAGTGCAGAAGCTGGATCAACGGGCCAATGAGACGTTTGTTCAAGTGTTTGAATCGAGCACACTTGTTCGGACCGTGGTCTCCGAGGAGATGGAAGACCCGTATACCGTGGTGTCGGCAGAGCGGACTGGAAAGTACGCGGTATTTTTCGATCCCCTCGATGGCTCATCCAATATTGATGTCAATGCGTCCCTAGGTTCGATCTTTTCAATTCATCGATTGTCGCCATCGCCTTCGGGAAATGGCGGTGCGAGTTTTTTGAAGCCGGGTGCTGAGCAGGTGGCAGGAGGCTATATTCTCTTTGGCGCTAGTACGATCCTGGTGTATACGTGTGGGGATGGGGTTCATCTATTTACCTTGAATCCTGGAATTGGTGAATTTTTTCTATCTGGGTCGAATATCACGATGCCTGCGCACGGGGCAATTTATTGCGTCAATGAGGGGAATTGTCTGAAATGGTCGAATGGAATGAAAAACTATATTGATCACCTTCAGGAAATCGATCCGGCCACGGGTCGCCCGTATTCCCTACGCTATACCGGATGCTTGGCCGCCGATGTGCATCGTGTGCTCTTAAAAGGCGGGCTGTATTTGTACCCTGGAGAGGTCGACAAACCGGAAGGGAAGCTTCGGCTCATGTATGAAGCGGCTCCCTTGACCTTTGTCATTGAGCAAGCTGGTGGCATTGGGAGTACCGGGTTTGAACGGATTCAGACCATTCAGCCTAAGACGCCACATCAACGAGTGCCGTTAGTGATTGGGAGCCGAGATGATGTGGAGTTGGCCGAAAAGTTTCTTAAGCCGGAGATGGGCTAAGGGTTCGCGCAAGAATAACTTCCCAGGTTTGGGTGCTGAGACGCCTGTCTGGCAAGGCGCGAGGACTGCGCATACTCCTCGTATGGAAAGGACGAGCAACGCCGCCAGACAGGATGGATCGACGCCCAAACCTGGGAAGTTATTCTTGCGGGAACCCTAA
>JADFRB010000244.1 GCA_022561525.1 Nitrospinota bacterium | reverse complement strand
AAGTCCGTCCAGCAAGGCCGCAGCCCTTTTGACGCGCGGAGCGTACTCATAGTACGTGAGCACGGCAAAATGGCGAGAACGCCGCTGGCGGCTTTTTTCAACATTCCCAAAATGAGGCCATCAAGATTGCCATGCCTTCGCAACTCCAACAATTTGATCAAGTCTTGCGAATGGTTGGGTATGGGCCGCAACTGGATGCATTCGTGGTCAGTATGAATCGAGGGGCCGAACAAGCCACTGCATTAGCCAAACCCATTTTTCTTGATGCTATCAAAGACATGTCCTTCGAAGATGCCAAAGGTATTCTGGAGGGTGGGGACACGGCGGCTACGGAATATTTCCAAGAAAAAACGACAGATAAGCTCAGCGAAATGTTTCGCCCACAAGTGGAAGCCGCCCTGAACCAAGTTGGCGTGACAAAGCAGTACCGTGAATTGATAGGTCGATATGATTCTTTGCCGTTCGTGGGTTCCGTGGCTTTTGATCCGGATCAATATGTAGTGGATCACAGTCTCAAAGGCCTGTTTCATGTCGTGGCCGAAGAAGAGCGAAAAATCCGGACGGATCCCGGCGCTCGGGTGACGGAATTATTGCAGGAAGTCTTCAACTCGAAAAAATAAAATGGAATATTCGATGCCAATACGAGAAAGACTTTTCATGCCAGCAAAGGTTTTGATCGGGGCCGTGTTTCTGGTCGCGGGCATGATGGCGCTGAGTGTACTGGTGGCCACGGCTGGTGAAGAGCAAAAGCCTCAACTTATAGCGATCCCCCTGACAGCGCTCGATATCCCGGAAGCGGTTGCTACGGTGTCCGTGCTCGAAGATCCGGATTCTCCGGTGGCCTCACTTATGGGGATCTGTGACTCAGAGTTTGTCAAAAAACTACAGGTCGAAGGCGAAGATATTCAGGGAGCCATTCAAAAACTATGCGGCATGATGAAGGGGTTGGCCAAGGAAATCACGCCGTCGCCCAAGGGGGTCACCTCGAATTCCTATTTTCTGAGTGTTCCCTTGAAACAACCGCAAGGTCACATTCGCGCGATTACGTGGAAAGCGGAGTCGTTAGATGATGCACTGACATTTGTGGAGTTGCTGAAAAATGGCCATTTGAAAGCCGTTAAAGTATTTTCCTCAATCCCCTGGTCTTCTAATCCCACCAAGCCCTGCGCTGAGTGTCCTGTCAAAGAGCTCGTCTTCCGGGTCGACGCGTTAAAAGACCAGCGTCACCGCTTGGAATAGACGATGTGGCTACAAGCATGCATTACGCCTGATGGGCTCACATCTGCTTAATCGGCCTCGGGTTCAGAGCTGCCGTGTTGGTGGACGACCTTATCCTCATCGAAGAGTTCCGCCATTTCCGCGGCAATCATGTCATCCTCGTGAGGAATAGACACCAGAGGGATTTCTTTTTTGGCCTTCGGCTTTTTCGCGGCTTCAGGATTTTCTGAAGGATCGGCATCTGGTTGAGTGGGAGGATTGTCCATAGAAAGTTTCCAATCTAGTTGGTGACGCCTACTCGAAGGATTCGAGTGACGATTGTTCAGGAAATTGATGCTGGCACGACTGGCAGGTGAGAAAATAAATGGATTCGCGTACCGACATAATAATCCGAAAATTTAAGCTGTGATCCCGTTTCATGCAATTGGGGCAGGCGATTTCCCGCAATCGATACTTCACATCCGGTTGCGTTTGCAAATAAAATTCCATATCCGTATACACCGGAAATATGTAGTGACAATCTATACAGATCCCCTTCCAGTCCCCGTCTTCTTTCACGCTACGACTATCAATACCAAACCGGCTTTTCTTGCAAATAGCACATTTGGCCTGAGTTAATCGTGCTTCCACTTCTTTGACAGCCATGCCCGACATGCATTAACTCCTTTGAGAATACCCACCTAAATCCAATCGGTTAAAAGTATAGAAGCTTAACCGTGGGGCTGCAACTTGTTGGGGTTCCACCTGTCCAAAGAATTTTTCACGATATCAAAAGAGTAGTGAATCCGCCATGCCTGAACTTCCTGAAGTCGAAGTCGTTCGACGACAGCTCGAATCACACATAGTTGGGGCCACCATCCAGAACATTTGGATCGGTCGTGACGATATCGTTCGTCAGGGGTTAGGAAGCCTTCCCTGGTACACAGGGGCCCAGCTGATTGATGTCCAACGACAGGGAAAAAGTCTGTCGATGGTGTGCCAACAAGGCGGAGAACGTCGCTACCTGGTGGCTGAGCTGGGGATGACCGGGCTGCTGCTCTTTGATCGTCGGTTAGTGCCAAGTGAGAAGCACCTGCATATGACCATCCACTTATCGAATAGCCAACAGGGCGCGCTTCATTATTGGAACGCACGACGGTTTGGAAGGCTGTATTTGTTTGATGAAACGGAATGGGAAGCCTATCGTCAGCGACGTTTTGGAGTCGATCCGTTGACCGTTTCAGAAGAGGTTTTTTTGAGATTAATAAAAGGGTGTCGCGGTCGCGTGAAAGCGTTGTTGCTGAATCAGCAACGTATCGCGGGGATCGGAAATATCTATGCCAACGAAATGCTCTTTCGTGCCGGCATTCATCCGGATGCCCAGGGGAATCGTTTGTCCAAAAAGAGAATTCAATTGTTGTTTGAGGAGATGCAGAAGGTGCTTACCGATGCGATCCACCGAGGTGGCTCTTCCATTCGAGACTACTTGTCTCCAGACGGCAGGCGAGGACAATTTCAAAATTATCATCAGGTGTATCAAAAAAAGGGGCAGCCTTGTCCCCATGGCTGCCCAACTTCCATCCGTCGGTTGGTTAGTGAGCGTAGCTCGTTTTTTTGTCCAACCTGTCAGAAGCGATGAGTAAATGCGGGCTTTCGCGCTCGCGCGACGAGTCCCTTTTGTTTCGGCAAAAGTGCCCAACACCATTCTTGCCTGTGTGCGGTCCCTCCGAGCCTGCTAAGAAGCAGGCTCGGAGGGATGCCTCCGCCTCCGTCCCGAATAAGATGGCTCGGGAACTCGCTCCGCTCAAACAGCCCTCGCCAAAAAAGTCGATTCGGGACTCCGGCTCCGCCGCGCACAACGCAGGGGAAAGGTGAAGACCGACATGGCATATGAAAAGAATGGTAGTCTGAGGTTGCGGACTAGAACGTGGGATGAGTGAAAAAGTAACAAAATATGGCACCCTGTTACATCAAAATCATTATAATGTCGTAAGCAGGAGAAAAGACAGGCAGATAATATGGTGTTTATATAGAACCCATGCAAGGAGATGGTGTTATGCCGATCCGCATAAGAGGCCGTGATAACTGGCTGGACGGGTAGGAAGTCGTTGAGTATTAAAGGAATTCACAAACCCTCGACGGGAAATCCCGAGGCGTGTTATACGGATAGGAACTCAAAGATCCGCATCTTATGCGGATCCATCTAATCATTGTTATGCGCCCAAAGGCACACCATGACTAAACGTCGCCTGGGGGTTGATGCCGAACTCAACCAGATAGCCCACACCATCAAAGATGGCATCCGTAAATTCAGAGAGCTCAATAAACGTGGCGATTACTCGCAGGTGATGACTTGGGTGATTGAGGGGTCGCTCGCGTGTACAGCACGACCTCTTCGGTATCACCCTGATTATGGTGGAAGTGGAAACCCCCTCCCAGCAGAAGCTAAGCCGGAACTTGATAAGTGGATTGGGTTCGTCAGAACAGAAGGCATCGTTAGCATAATCTCCTTTGTGAGCGAAAAGGAACTAGCCCTCTATAGCGAGCCTCTCCCTGATGGGATGACCCTCATTGATTACTACAAGAGTCTGGGGTTTCGAGTTTGCCACGTGCCGTGGAGCGATCCCGCTCACACAGGATACGCTAATTTTCAGAGCGAAGTAGAAGAGAAGTTAGAAGCAGAGTTTAACAAAGATGACTAATATGGGATTCAACAAGATTTTAAGGGAAAGGATAGATAAGGAGTTTCCGTCAGTTGACGAATACAAGAAAGTTATGAGTGCGTTGCGAAGTGGAGAGGATGTTGATTACAGAATTGGATATGATGATGGAGAAGGTCCAAGTGAAAGTGACTTATCTTATGTTGAAAGATTAAAGGAAGGAGTTGCTTTGGCTCGTGAAATAAATGGATTGGAAAGAACGGAAGGATATAAAGAAGGAGATTGATATTCTCGAAGAGCGGACGATGCTCTTTACGGATATCGCTCGTAATCGCAGTTTATGGTTGGATGTTTTGCTTGATGTCGAGAGGAGCCTGCCTCAAGGGGCATGGCTGACCTCCTTTTCAGGGCGCTCGGAGATTGCGGCATT
>JADFRB010000243.1 GCA_022561525.1 Nitrospinota bacterium | reverse complement strand
AAGACTCCCCCAACGTGATTCCGAACGGCCGCACCAGCGCGGCCGGCGCTGCCAGCGCGTAGACGCCCATGCCGAGGAAGAACACGGCGATAACGCCGATCACCGCGACCGCCGGCATCACGGCCTCAAGACGACATTCGGGTCGTCTGCGTCGCAGTTGCTCGGAATGGGACTGACCCTGCGTACGCCGAAGCCACGCGGCCGAACACCATCGACTCGTCGATTGGACGATGTAAATGGATCCATGCACAGAATGGTCTCTTCCCAGTATCCATTCAGTTTCAAATAGGTCCAATCCACAGTATACGAACGATTCTTCGCTCGTGCAAATCGAATGAAGTCTCCACGCACCTTGGCTCTGGTTGTTTGGGGAGGCACCGTCATGGCCCGTTCAATGGCTTTTTCATCAATAATTTTGGCCACCTTCCCATGCGATTCCAGGACATAATACAGGCCCCGCTTCCGATTCACGTCATGGTATTGTAAATCCATCATCGCAATGCGAGGATCATCCCACCCGCAATGCTTCCGATCCATGTACGCTTCCATCAACCACTTTTTGGTAATCCAATCCACTTCTTTCACCAATTGCATCGGGTCATCGTCCAAGGCATTCAGCACCCGCTCCCATTCTTTCAACACATCCGCCATCACCTTATCAAACGGTTGGGTGGGCAAATACTCCTGAGCCCGCTCTAAATACATGCGCTGAATTTCCAAACCAGTCAGCTCCCGTCCATCATCTAACTTCACGCATTTCTTTAACGTGGGGTCGCGGGAAATTTCACGAATGGCTTTCACGGGATCTTCTAATTCAATGCTGGAAAGGAAAAAACCGTCTTCAATCATGGACAAAACCAAGGCGGCGGTCCCAACCTTGAGATAAATAGAAAACTCGGACATATTCGAATCGCCCAGAATGATGTGAAGCCGTCGGAAGCGTTCAGCATCCGCATGAGGTTCATCTCGTGTATTGATGATACTTCGAGACGAGGTCGTCGATGAGGACGTTTTTTCATGGATGTGTTGCGCCCGCTGGGAAATAAAGTATTGCGGCTTACCGGAAATCTTGAGGACTTTTCCAGATCCGGAAAAAATCTGGCGTGTCACAAAAAAGGGAATGAGCTGTTCCGCCACTTTCCAAAAATCCACGTCTCGCCGCATGAGGAAATTCTCATGACACCCGTACGTATTCCCCAAGGAATCCGTATTATTTTTGAAAAGAAAAATGTCGCCGGACAGACCCTCTTCACGGAGACGTTCTTCGGCAGCAGGCAGGCATGATTCCAGGATCCGTTCGCCGGCCTTTTCATGGACGAGGAGCTCGAAAATGTCATCACATTCTGGAGTGGAGTATTCAGGATGGCAGCCGGTGTCTTGATAAAACCGCGCACCGTTCGTTAAGAACGCATTGGAAGGCCAGCTATTGGGAATGAGCCCCTCAAAGATATAGCCAAGAATCTTCTCAATAGGCAGATACACCCGCCCATTGGGAGAAAACGTGAGACCGTATTCACACTCAAGACCATAAATTCGTTTCATCATGGATGACACCTACTAAGGAAGCATACACCTCAGCTTCCATGACCTTCAACTGATGTAACCCAAGCAATACGGCAAATAACGAAGGATTGTGTTAGGAAAGAAGCGAAGAGAAATCGTCTTGGGAAAGACGTCTGAATTTCCGACCGGGACGAAGGCGGTCGAGCAGCGCAACCTCTAAACCATTAGGAGCCACATCTTGCTCGGAAACCGTCTTTAACGCATTCACACAATGTTTCAGCGCCGACTTTATGTCCAGGAGCTGATCGCCGGCACCTTGCTGCAAGGCCGCCAGCAACGCTTCTGAACGCCCCCCGATTGCCACGAATGAGCGCTCGTGGAAAATCGTGCCATCAAAGACGATCCGGAAGAATTCATTCTCACCGGGTTGTTCTCCCACCTGAGCCAACAGAATTTCCACTTCAAAGGGTTTCATTTCTTGACTGAAAATTGTTCCGAGTGTTTGGGAATACCCATTCGCGAGCGATCGTGCCGTGACGTCTTCACGGCTATACATAAACCCTTTTAAGTCCGCATGTTGAATGCCGGCTTTCCGCAAATGTTCAAATTCACTATATTTTCCTGCTCCGGAAAATGCGATGTTGTCATAAATTTCCGAGACTTTGAATAACGACGTGCTGGGATTATCGGCCACAAACAGCACCCCATCTTGGTATTCCATGGCAATAACCGAACGGCCTTTGGCAATACCCTTCTTGGCATACTCAGCCTTATCCTGCATGAGTTGTTCGGGAGACACATAGTAGGGCATTGACATGATTAATCCTGCCTAGCTCTGACCCGAGCCAGTTCGTCGCACATGGAAGCAACCCGAGGTTCTTCGACATCTCGGACACCGTCCAGGTCAATGAGTTTCATGGTTGGAAAAATCCGGCGTAAGATATCTGGGCCACCGGTTCCCACATCTTCTTCCGCAGCACTGAACAGGGCTTGCAGCGCAAGCCGAATCGTGTCTTCCTCAGGGAGATTCCGTCGATATCGTTCTTTAATTGTGACTTTGGCGTCTTTTCCACCTGACCCAATCGAATGATAATCGGTCTCTTCGTATCGTCCACCCGTGACATCGTATTTAAAAATTCGACCCTGCCCGAGTTTCGTATCAAAGCCGACAAACAACGGGATAACCACGAGGCCTTGCATGACCATTGGCAAGTTGGCCTTGACCATCTGGCCTAATCGATTGGCTTTTCCCACACAGGACAACTGCACCCCGTCGATTTTTTCGTAATGTTCTAATTCAACACTGAACAGCTTGGCCATTTCGATGCAGGGTCCGGCTGCGCCGGCAATCGCCATCGCGGAATGGCTATCAGTTTTAAACACCTTCTCCATGGTACGGGTGGCAAGTTGATACCCTTCCGTTGCTTGCCGATCACCGGCAATCAATACACCTTGATCATATTTGATCCCCAGAACAGTGGTACCATGCGTGATCGAGGCCAGATACCCACGCTGAACGTCTTCCGCGGATACCGGAGCCGGCAACGACCCACCCCAGCGCGCTGCTGGAGTTAATTCCGGTCGAGTTTGCAACAGGTAGTCAAAAAAACTCGAACATTGTACATGTGGTGACTGCAATGATTTCATCCATTCCATAATAAAAACGCTCAACAAGAATATAATTGTCGATGGAGAAGTTAGTGCTCAAAGGCAGACAACTTCGCGAGCAATTCCTCCACCGTTTCGACCCCCTCCATTAACTCATTGGTCAATTCACGTGTGCCACGGGTAGGATCCATCAAGGGAACCCGTTTAATCGTGGTGTTCCCAATATCAAACAACACCGAGGTCCAACTCATGCCATAAATATGTTTTGGAAATTTCTGCAGACACAGTCCTCGAAAATAGGCTCGTGACCCATTTGGCGCGACATGCTCAGCCTGAGAAATTTCTTCATCGTGAAGCAAACGCTCGATCCGGTTTCCTCGCTCCAAGGTAAAGTACAGACCTTTGTCCGGGCGGATATCGTGATACTGAAGATCCATGAGCGCGGCTCGAGGATCATCCCAGCCACAACCTTTTCGATCGATGTAGGATTCAATCATCTGTCGCTTGGCCACCCAGTCAAGTTCCCGGCCAAGCAACATGGGATCTTTCTCCAAGGTATCCAAGACAGACTCCCAGCGAACCATGACATCCTTTGTCGCCGGGCTGAAATCACGACAAGCGTAAAAATCATGCGCAGCTTGTAAAAACTCCCGTTGCATAGCAATCGCCGTAGTCATGTGGCCATTGCTGAGTTTGACATCACGTTTCACGGAAAGGTCTCGTGATACAGCCTTGATGGCAGCCACAGGATCGTCCAACACAATCTTGGGCAATACCGCGCCTTCTTCCAACATATGCATGACAATCGCCGCGGTCCCGACTTTGAGATAGGTGGAAATTTCTGCCATGTTGGCATCACCCACAATGACGTGAATACGACGAAATCGTGAGGGATCGCCATGCGGTTCATCGCGAGTATTCACAATAGGCCGACTCACCATGGTATTGAGATCAACCAAACACTCAAAGAAATCCGACCGTTGAGCAATCTGATAATCCACGGGAGTCGTGCCGTTCTCCGCGCCCACTTTTCCAGCTCCCACAAAAATCTGACGACTCACAAAAAACGGCAGCAACGTTTTGATAATCGCATCAAACGGCACAGTGCGCGCTAACAGGTAGTTTTCATGATAGCCGTAACTATTCCCCTTGCCATCGGAATTGTTTTTGTACAACACATAGCGAG
>JADFRB010000242.1:350-4299 GCA_022561525.1 Nitrospinota bacterium | reverse complement strand
TGCCTCGGGTTTTTCTCAATCGTTCCGTCCAAATCCAACCCAAATCTTGGCGCGAAATTGTTCAAGTTATTTTCCCTCAGGTCCTTACAAAGGAGGGGAGTGAAAAACCCCAGAAGTTACCCACACGATTTGGAGAAGAGCCTTTTTTTTATGGTAAAACTCTTGAGGCGGGTTCTAAAAACCCTCGAACTTTAATACAGGGAGGTGGAGGAATCTCGGATATCCTCGAAACAAGGGAATAGAAGGTTATTCCCGAGTTTCCCGAACCAATTTCTTATAGATCATTTTTCGTCCGATTAAAATAAGGAGGATCGATAGCCCTAATGTGATGGGGACAAACACGCCAGAGGCGACTGACGCGCTCGAGATCCAGCCTAGTTTTTCCAGAGCCTTGAACACGTAACTCCCGAGGCCGCTCAGATAATACGAAATAACGATGACTGATAATCCCTCGACCGTGCGTTGGAGAATGGCTTGGCTCCGGGTGGTTTTATCCATGCTGCGCAAGAGTTGTAAGTTCTGATCCTGGAGTGCCAAATTTTGATCTTGGAGTTGTAGCTCGACCTTGGTGCGAATCACCGCAATGGAGCCTTGGAAATCATTCACCAACGCATTGATTCGCTTGACTAACTGCTGGTAGCCATCGGCCACGCCAATGGTTTTCCCATCCACGTATTCGGATATCTGGCGGCAACCTGGTATCGTGTGTTCTTGAAGCGAGACTAAGTTTGATCGAATGATACGGTCGTAGGGCACAGAGGCAGAGAGCCGAAATCGCATGGACTCTGCCAGACGACTGACTTTCATAAAATCTTGCGTGAGCACAGTGAGCCAGTGCTGGAGCTTTTCCGGCCTAGAGGCTTCTATCTCCGTGGTGATCAAACCGCGTTGGTAGAGATGGCGTTGTTCAAACTGATGCACTTGGTCGATGGACTGGGCAAAAGCCTGAAGCGGGAGTAGGATCAGGTGGGTATAATTTTCAATGGCCACGAGCGTATCGATGGTTCGAGCCAATTGATTGAGCAACACATCAAACGACGGTGACATGACGAGATAGCGTTCGCGTTGATAGTCATCCGGGGTAAAGGTGGTCATCACGGAAATATCATGTCCGAAAATACGGCTGCCATAAACCTGAGGGCCGGGCATGGTATTTTTAACTTCCTCAACCGTGAGGGTGGTGTGCGGCAAGACCAAGATGTCCAAGGCATTGACTTGAATTCCCAAGGGCGACAAGGGCATTGCATAGTCAGGAAACATGAGCGGCCCGAATTCGAGGGGTTTTAATTTATCGTCAGGCATATGCCACACCTGATAACTGTAATATTCGGTGTGAGCCTCCCATGTGACCAACAATCGATCGCCATTCGAAGCCACTTTGGCTCCATGGCCAAACTTTTCATGAATGACGGTATGCTCTTCGGGGATATCTAGACATTGGAGCAGTTGCTGAAACTCTTGCCGGCTTTGCGGCCGATCCATGGGTGGATTGGCCATCCGATGCGCGATGTGGTGGATATGCGCAGGCACATCAAACCATTCTTCCAAATATTTTTTGGCGGGTTCGTGAAGTTGCCGGAGGAAACTGTTGGTGGATGCTGGTTGTTTGGTGCTCATGGTCTTTTGCTTCACGGGATATCGCCAGTCATTTCCTTAGACACGTTCTACCCAATCCCTCCGAAGGGATCAAGGGGAAAAGGGTATACCTGTTTTTGAGAGCATGGGAAATTAACCGTGCCTGAGGGGTTCATGGATGCCCCACGGGCCTTGACTGGTGAAATTGGTCTGACTAGAGTTCCATCTTTTCCATCAAAAACATATCTATTCTAATCGAGTCATCAAAAAAAAGGTATGCTAAATCATGAATGATGTGTGGAAATCTCCAGCCGTGACTGAAACCAACCTGGCCAACCTTGGCCAGAAGCGGCAAGGCAAGGTGCGCGATATATACGATTTGGGCGATTGCTTGTTATTGATTGCCAGCGATCGGATTTCGGCCTTTGATGTCGTGTTGCCGGAAGGCATCCCTGGCAAAGGCTATGTGCTCACACAATTGTCAAAATTTTGGTTTGAACGTTTATGGCAAGAAGGGGGTTTAGTGCCGCATCACTTGAGGACGATGAATCCTGATGAGTTCCCTGATTCGTGTAAACCCCATGTGGACATGTTGGCAGGCCGCAGCATGATTGTCGAAAAGGCCGAGCCGTTGCCGGTGGAATGCATCGTCCGCGGCTATCTGTCCGGGTCAGCGTGGAAAGAATATACAAAGCAGGGCACTGTGTGTGAACAACCCTTGCCTACGGGTTTACGGGAATCGGATAAATTCACCGAACCCCTGTTCACGCCTTCGACGAAAGCCACCGAGGGGCACGATGAAAATATTTCGTTTGAAAAAATGAAAACCATCATTGGCGAGCAGTTGGCCGAACAAATCAAGACGGTCAGTATCACGATGTATCAGCGGGCAGCGGCATTGGCCAAAGAGCGTGGTATCATCATCGCCGATACGAAATTTGAATTTGGTCTGCATCGGGACACGAAGCAGCTTTTGGTCATCGACGAATTACTCACGCCGGACTCTTCCCGCTTTTGGCCCAAGGATCAGTACGAAGCTGGCAAATCGCAACCTAGTTTCGATAAACAATTTGTTCGGGATTATCTGGATTCGGTAGGCTGGGATCATAACCCGCCGCCACCTCACTTACCGGGAGAGGTCGTGCGGCAAACAAGTGCAAAGTATCGTGAAGCGCTAGAACGTTTTGTCTGATTCCGGCTATTGAACCTAGGAGCCTGCCCACGCTGAAGCGGAGGTGGCACCAGGCGTGCTCCCAATGCCATCCCTACCCTCTTCTACGGGTCTTCATTGCCCCACCGTTTTCAAACTTGTTAGGATCATTTCTTGTCTCCTTCAACGTGTGAGGGTTTTTGAGCAACCATGATGGTGTATCGATTCCTTGTTTCTATACTGATCCTGTTGAATATTTCACGCCCAAGGCCAATACATGGTCGAGATGAGCCGGCCATCATCAGTTGGAGGGAAGGTTCAAAAAAGCATGCCCTGAGTCTTTCCGAAGGGTCCGTCCAGCAAGGCCGCAGCCATTTTGACGCGCGGAGCGTACTCTCAGTACGTAAGCACGGCAAAATAGCGAGAACGCCGCTGGCGGCTTTTTTCAACATTCCCATACTGATCCTGTGGCTGTTGACGAGTTGTACCACAGCACCACCACGGATCGTTGATTTAACGTATCCTTTCGACGAACAGACGGTGTATTGGCCCAAGAACAAACACTTTCATCGTCAGGACACGGCAAGAGGTATGACTACCAACGGCTATTGGTATGCATCCGGGACATTTTCCGCATCGGAACACGGCGGGACACATCTCGATGCACCCGTACATTTTTCCTCTTCGGGAATGAGCCTCGATGAGATCTCGGTGAAGAGTCTTCTGGGACCTGCCATTGTCCTCGATATTCACGAGGCATGTCAGGAAAATGCTGACTACGAACTCACGGTGCAAGACATTCACAATTGGGAACAGCAGTATGGTCTCATTGAGCGGAATGACCTTGTACTCCTTCGAACCGGATGGGGAGCCTATTGGCCCGACCCACAACAATACCTTGGCAGCACAACACCGGATAATTCTCTAACCTTGCATTTTCCAGGTTTCTCAGCAGAAGCTATGACCTTTCTTGTCCATGAGCGGCAGATTCGTGGTGTGGGAATTGATACGGCCAGTATGGATCCTGGGCAATCAAAAGATTTTCAAGCGCATCAAATTTTAACCAAAGCCAACAGGTACGGCATCGAGAATGTGGCGTATTTAGATCAGGTACCTCCTCGTGGAGCCACAGTGTATGCGTTGCCAATCAAGATAAAAGGGGGAACGGGCGGCCCAGTCAGAATGATTGCCCTGATTCCCCAACAACCCTGGACCTTCTAGAGA
>JADFRB010000242.1:0-340 GCA_022561525.1 Nitrospinota bacterium | reverse complement strand
TAACCGATGATCACGATTTCTCTCATGGGACAATTAGAAACGGCCGACGGGGAGCGCAGCTTCGCCTGTGAGATCGAAGACGCCATGCCGGTCAAACAATTGCTTCAACGGCAAGGGCGCAAGCTTCGTCAGGTCACGAGGCTTCTACGGGAAAAACGGGTCATGGTGACCGTGAACAGACGCGTGGCCAGTGAAGATACGCAAGTGTATGATGGCGACGAGATTAGTCTCGTCGCCCATGATGGTGGGAGTACAAAAGGACTGAATCCATCATTTTTTTAAATCTTGCCCTTTCCCCCAAGGCGCAGGGCTATAAGCGATCGTCACGAGGGGGTGCGGG
>JADFRB010000241.1 GCA_022561525.1 Nitrospinota bacterium | reverse complement strand
AATCTGGGCCTCCCAATTGTCCCGGTTATTTCATGACGGACCCTTAGCGCACCTGGCACAATACAAAAATGTCTCATCACCACCGAGGTGACCACGACTTTTTGTATTTCACCATGCACACCAATATCTAACACATCTTTTTTGCGCCCAACTGCCGTTGCTAGGTTGAACGTTTCGACAGACCTAATATGTTCCGGACTTCGTCCTCGGTGACACCGATAAGCTCAATTCGTTTCTTTCGACTGGCCTGGCCCGAAGAAACCGACACCGCACGTTGAGGGATAGAAAACAATTTCGCCACATAGCGACACAACGCAGCATTGGCTTCTCCCTCCACAGGTGGGGCAGCCACGCGAAACTTTAAAGCATCACCATGCATGCCGACAAATTCCGTTTTCGAGGCCTTGGGCTGTACGTGCACCGTGAGGATGACCCCATCTGAAGTGGATTCAATCATTGTTATTTCAACAGGTTACAATGATTTCGTGGAACACGGATCCAGTTCCTTTACCCTGAAAAATTTTCTCATATTTCGTATTGACAACCATGACAACTGGGGCTTAGAATCTATTTAGTTGAGAACGGTAATCAAAATCGTATTCGGGTAGACATTATGTACATTTGTGTTTGTAAAGGGATCAAGGAAGCGGATGTCAGGGCACTCGGTCGAGCCGGAGTGACCTGTCCTAAAGAGCTAGCCTCAACCCTCGAAATTGATGACAAAGATAATTGCTGTGGCCGATGCATCAATAACCTCGTCGACTTCGTCACCATTGCTTCCGAAGAATATGAGCGGTGTCACGCTTCGGTGCAAGCTTAATTCCTTCCAAAATTCCCTTCTACATCTTCCTCCGATACGCCGCACCTGGTTAGCCTTGCCTGATTAACTATTTTGCTAGCTCGAGGAACATCGTTGACATGACTGAATCGACCGTTGCTCCATACGGATCATGGAAATCTCCCATCACATCAGACCGAATTGTCTCAAAATCGATCAAGCTAGGACAAATTTCCCTTTGCAGTGACCAGGTTTACTGGATTGAGAGTCGGCCGACTGAAGGTGGGCGGAGTGCGATTATTTGCCTTCACGATAATGGGTCACGAGAGATCCTCACGCCTCAGCCATTGAATGTCCGAACTCGAGTCCATGAGTATGGTGGCGCGCCCTATCTTGTTGCCAACGGCGTTCTCTATTTCTCCAACTTCGCCGACCAACGGCTTTATCGACAGATTCCGGGACAGGTTCCTGAACCTCTCACCCCCAAAGCTTCCCTGTTCTACGCTGACGGAATTTACGACCATACACGTAACCGTCTCATTTATATTCGGGAAGACCAAACCAATGCTCATCACGAACCTATCAACACGATAGTCAGCATTCCTCTCGATCACACTGGTGAGCCTCCTCCGGGATCAATCCTCGTCTCGGGCAACGATTTTTACGCCTCGCCTCGACTGAGCCCCAATGGGAACCAATTGGCCTGGATTACCTGGAACCACCCCAATATGCCTTGGGATGGTACGGAATTGCGGATTGCCGACATCCAACCGGATGGCACTCTTGCACATTCTCGCTGTGTTGCGGGAGGACCAGACGAATCTATCTTCCAACCTGAATGGTCGCCTGAGGGAATCTTGCACTTTGTCTCGGACCGGACGGGTTGGTGGAATCTGTATCGATGGCAAGAAGAGCGGGTTCACCCCCTATGCCCGATGGATGCTGAATTTGGCCTGCCCCAATGGGCCTTTGGACAAAGGCTCTACGATTTTGAATCATCGTCCAGTATCGTTTGCGCCTACACCCGGAAAGGCATGTGGTACTTAGCCAGATTGAACACCACGAGTGGCCATCTGGATACCTTCGATCTTCCTTACACGGACTTTGGAGATGTTCTCGTTCGAGGGGGCAACGTGTTGTGTACCGCAAGTTCCCCATCTCACCCACATTCGATTATTCAATTGGAGCTTGCAACTCATCACGTCAACATTCTTCGTCAAGCCGTTGATTTCACGATGGAGGGAAAATACGTATCAGTCCCGACCGCCATTGAGTATCCTGCGAAGGATGGCCATACCGCTCATGCGTTTTACTACCCACCTCATAACGCAGACTATCAAGCGCCGGAAGATGAACAACCGCCTCTCATGGTCAAGAGCCATGGGGGACCAACTGGCGCAGTATCAACGGCATTTAACTTGATGATTCAGTATTGGACGAGCCGAGGCTTTGCCGTGCTCGACGTGAACTATGGCGGCAGTACAGGATATGGCCGAGCCTATCGAGAACGGCTCAATAGCCAGTGGGGCATTGTCGATGTGGATGATTGTGTCAGTGCCGTGCAATACGTGATTGACCAGGGAAAGGCCGATGCTTCACGGGTGACGATTACCGGTGGCAGCGCGGGCGGTTATACGACACTCTGTGCCTTAACCTTTCGGGATTGTTTTACCGCGGGATCAAGTTATTATGGCGTGTCCGATCTTGAAGCCTTGGTTCGCGATACCCATAAGTTTGAATCGCGATATTTGGACCGGCTGATCGGTCCGTACCCGGAACGAAAAGATCTCTACGATCAACGCTCGCCGATTTATTTCACCGACCGTCTCTCGTGCCCATTAATTTTATTCCAAGGATTAGAGGACAAAGTCGTTCCACCGAATCAAGCTGAAAAAATGTTCGACGCGGTCAAAACGAAAGGCTTGCCCGTCGCGTATGTCGCATTTGAAGGGGAGCAGCATGGTTTTCGCCGACCAGAAAACATCAAACGGGTACTGGACAACGAGTTGTACTTCTATTCAAAAGTGTTTGGGTTTACACCAGCGGAGGGAGAAGAACCTGTTCACATTGAGAATCTGTAACTGCTCAGGTGGATAGGCTGAAGGCCGAAGGCTTTTAGGGGCAACCATGCATGAGCATACAAAACTTCCTGTAATGAGGAGTGCGACCCTTCAGCCGTCAGCCTAAATACCTGAGTCGTTACCTTATTTCAGACGTTCGATCGAGATAGCCTGATCATTCTTTTTGACGATTGCTTTGATAAAGTCCCCGAATTTGAACTCTTCGGACACCTTGGTTTTGTCCGTGCGTTCTACTCGAATTTCACCTTGGTCCCCACGCAAGATGTAAAAGTCGCCGTCGATCATCAGGATTTGTCCCTCCACCACACGGGTATCGGACGGGAACCCATTCGCTGCAGCTTTGACCGGCTTTTTGGTTTGACCGTTGGTCTCAGACTCTTTCGCTGACTCAGCCTTGGCTTTCTCTGGGCCAGTCCCGGAAGCCCCTTGCAGCATGGTCACTCCTGGCACATCGTTCGGACCCGCACGCTCAATTTTTATTGCCTTATTGTTCATAAGCACCACAGCCTTGATCCGATCGCCAAATTCAAATTCCTCCGTCACGTCCGTCTTGTACGTGGCTTCAATTTGAATCTCACCATATTCACCACGCACGATGTAGAGATCGCGGTCGATCATCAGAAGATCACCGATAATTATTTTTTGATCAGGCTGCTTCGGTTTCAGGGACAGAGCAGGGGCTTTGCCTTTCCCCTTTTCCGCCTTTTTAGTATGGGGAACTTTGGCTATCATCGGCAAATTTTCCACCACCCCAGGCACATCATTTGGCCCTGCGCGTTCAATCTTCAAGGCCTTATTGTTCATGAGCACCAGAGCTTTGATCCGATCGCCAAATTCAAACTCTTCCGTAATTTCCGTCTTGTACGTGGCTTCGATTTGAATTTCACCCAGTTCGCCACGCACGATATAGAGGTCACGATCGATCATCAGGAGGTCACCCACAATGGTTTTTGTCTTTTGGGCTGGCTTTCCCTGCCCCAAAGCATTCAGGGTGAAAAGTAACATAGCACAACATACGATCCCCACAATGTGAGCACTCATTTTGAAGGTTAGCTGTCTCATGATGTCACCGCCCCCCAGTCTAATTTACCAATCAAGGAAATGCGCTACACGTATGAATGGTAAAAAATAATGTTTGGATTTTTCAAGTTGTACCATAGCCGTTCAGCCTTAGCCATATGCTTCCACTCACCAGTCCTATCATGATCCCCAGCACGAGGTAATCGACACCATTCATGTGTGATTCCAAAAGGGAACGGCGCGGGTGCCCAGGCCCAAATCCTTTCGATTCCAAGGCCATGGCCAACAAATTTGTTTGCCTCAGCGTATGCCCGATTAACGGCACCACCAAAGGAGGATACTGACGCAGCTTACTGAAGATGGTACCCGATGGCAGATCGAGTCCACGGGCCCGCTGCGCCTGCACTACAGCACTCACCGACCCCAACAAGGT
>JADFRB010000240.1 GCA_022561525.1 Nitrospinota bacterium | reverse complement strand
CGACGATGGGTTCGATCATACGACGGGGCGCGAGGAAGCGCCGGACTAGGTGTTCGATCGGATCTGGATGGAGACCCACTTGCAGTTTTGTTTTCGCAAGATCGAGTCGGAACTCGGCCAGGCCCACTTTCTAGCTTTCAAACGCTATGTGATCGACGAGCAGCCCGTGACTGAGGTGTGCCGAGAGTCGGGACTCACGCCCGGTCGGTTGTACAAGATCAAATGGCGGGTCACGCGGCGGATGCGGGAGATCATGAAAGAGCACCTCGGCAGCGACGAACTGCTGGACGAGTTGGAGGAAGCCGAGGAGTCCTTTGTAGAAGGATTAGCGCGAGATGCCACGGTCCCTCAGTTGTGGGTGCAACGCGCACTTGTGAGTCAACAACAAGGAAAATTTGGAGAAGCCCTGGAGGGTCTTCGGCAAGCCGAACTGATTGCCCCCAAGTTACCAGAAGTCCAACTGAATCTTGCCTACTCTCTGGAAGTGCAAGGCCACATCAAGAATGCCGTAGAACATTATCACAGCTTCTTAGCCCTGACAGAAGGAAACCCTGCCTACTACCCTGCCAGAAGAAAAGTCCTTGAACGAGTCATTCGGCTGGAAAAAACCTAGCCCGTCGCTGATGACAAGACCGTCGTTCGTATCTCGCATCTCGTATTTCGTGAAGAGTAAACATGGAAATGTCTGTTATACTTTGGTTTACGCTTTACGAGATACGAACGACGGCTTTTCACGAGCAACCAGCAACTGGAGTCTTGTGAATACGCATTCTTCGATCAAAGTTAACGCAAGCGACCTTCCGCCTTGGCTGAAATTGATCCAAGATGGGTTTGTGGTGTGGGTGTTGCTCGGAGCGGCGTGGGGATGGTTGGCTCCTGAATCTGCGGCATCGGGCAAAACCTGGATTCCGGAAGCTCTCGCCGCGGTGATGCTTGGCATGGGGCTTACGCTGACGCATCACGATGTGCTCAATCTTCGGTATTCAGGCCGCATCCTGATGGTGGGAGTCGCGTTGCAGTATCTGGTGATGCCGCTTGGTGCCTGGATCATCGCGATGGTCTTGGGTCTGCCGAAATTGTTGGCCCTCGGCCTCATTTTAGTTGGCACGTGTCCAGGTGGAACCGCGTCAAATGTCGTGGCCTATCTCGCGCGAGGGGATGTGGCGTTGTCTGTGGGTATGACTACGGTTTCAACATTACTCAGTCCTATCTTGACTCCCATGTGGATTTGGATTCTTGCATCCACGTGGATATCGATTGATCCGCTCCCACTGTTATGGACGGTCATGAAGATCGTGCTGTTACCTGTCGTGTTGGGAATTATCGTGCGTCGGTTCTGGCAACCAGGCCCGTGGTTATTTGAAGGCATGTTGCCCATTCTCTCGATGATGATCATTGCCTGGATCGTCGGTGTGATTGTGGGGTTAAATCATGATCATCTGAATGTCGCTGGTGTGGTGTTGATCGCGGTGATAGCTCACAATGCACTGGGGTTATCTCTGGGTTATTGGGGCTCGGGATTCAAGAAAGCCACGAATCAACAACGTCGAACCGTTGCGATTGAAGTCGGCATGCAAAATTCTGGACTTGCCGTGGCGTTAGCGATTGCGCATTTTGGGCCCATGGCGGCGGTGCCTGGGGCGATCTTTAGCATTTGGCACAATGTGACAGGACCGTTGTTGGCAAGCGTTTGGCGACGAATGCAAAAAACTGAGTAGTTACCTTTCCGAACTCAACCAAATAGACTGAAGAGGTCAACTTTTTTGAGTTTTAAATCAAGGTTTGTTGGCAAGGTGTGCGATAAGTGCGAGGACAAACTGAGCTGCGGTGGAAAGCATGTCGGACCGAATGGTATCGAAGGTGTCGGATGATTGATGAAAATGTGGATGTGTGCCGGAGGTGACGACGGCAATGGTAGGTATGGCAGCTTGGGAAAACGGCACGTGATCGCCACCGGGGAAGAAGCCATAGAAATTTACTTTATGGGATAGCCCCGTTTTATTTGCGACATATTTGGCAACTTTCTTTGGCATTCTTGATACACCAACAGTCAATTGACCATTCCCAATGCCTACATGGTCCACGTTGATCATGGCAATTATTTTTTTCAACGGCCGAGTAGGATGATTCACAAACCAGGTTGATCCCAGCAAGTTTTGTTCTTCCCCGCTAAAGGACGCAAAGAGAATCGTTCGTTTTGGCGGCTTACCTGTAATGAGGACTCTCGCGAGTTCCAACAGCAAGGCGGTGCCCGAGGCATTGTCATCAGCGCCGGGAAAGAGCAGCCCCGCTTGTTCGCCGAAATGGTCGCGGTGGGCACCAAGAATTATGGTTTCATGCTTGAGCACAGGATGGGTCCCGGGAATCATGCCAAGGACATTGATCAATGATCCTGCCTGCTGAGTACTCTCCCATTTCATATGTACAAGAGTATTGAGTTCTCTCGACTGCACCACACGTTCATTGTTGAGCGTTTCTTGGATCTTTTTTAAATCCCATCCTTCGGCTTGAAATAACTTTTCACCGACTTCTCCGCTGATCCATACACCGGACAATGGTCGCTCCTCCCTGGCATTGGTATAAAAGGCTAAAGGTTGATACCCCATCCCGCGACGCGCGGCGTAGCGACTCAACACAGGACCGGTCAGGGTAATAAATCCGACAGCTCCTTTTTCACGAGCCACACGTTCTTTTTCTGTGTGCTGAATGTGGAGAGGGTAGTGTGATGGTTTCCCTCGTAGAAACATGACCACGTGATTCTGAACATTGAGCCCTTCGTATTCATCCCATCCGCGGGCAGGATCCGAAATGCCATATCCCACGAAGGTTATGGGGGCTGAGGCATGAATTGAAGGGGAGTCGAGAACAGGTAGGAACTGTGAACCTATGTTGGGTATGACTGGCGTCTGTTTGCCTGCACTAAGGGAAGAAAATTCTAGAATGGCGGGAGCCTCAATATGAGAAATTGTCACAGGTCCGAATTGTTCCCACAATTTATGTTGAGAATCAATGTGTTGTTGTCCAGCAGGAGTGAGTCCTAACTCGTGGAAGCGCTGGGCAACGAATTCAGCCGAGCGGTGGCCCCCTCTAGTTCCAGTTTGTCGTCCAGCGAAATCAGGGTGACTAAGTGTTTGAATGTCCTGCATCATTCGAGTGGGATTAAGGATAGGAGGGGCATCGCTGGTAAAGGCTTGGAGCGGGAAAAGACAGAGCCCACTAAGGAGTATGGTGAAAAGGGTTAAACCCCAGGATGATTTCATCAGCCTCACTATCCCATATTTTGGCCCCCATTGGTATGCCCATGGAAATGATGAAGAACGGCTTGATGGTAAGGAGACTATAGTACATTTTCAGCTCTGGCTGATCCAACACGCCGGGCCATTGTGCAGCGGCTTGCTGCCGGGAGTGCCACGGTCAAGGAGTTGGCCAAACCATTTCATGTGTCACTCCCAGCAATCTCTAAGCATCTTCGCATTCTTGAACAAGCCGGGTTGCTCCTCAGAATAAAGGAAGGCCGTGTGCATCACTGCCGTTTAAATACTGTGCCACTCCAGGAAGTGCAGGATTGGTTTACTTTCCATCAACAATTTTGGGAACAACGATTGGACGTGTTGGGACATTATCTTTCGCAATTACCGGATTCATCACAGGGAAAGGAGAGACCATCATGGGCAACACCACAGAAACCAACCAGACCACGCTCCAAATCAAGAGGACCTATCAAGCCAGCCGGGAAACAGTCTTTGAAGCGTGGACGAACCCAGAAACCCTGAAACAATGGTTCGGCCCTACGGATGACTTTAAAACTCCGGAGGCCGAAGTAGACCTTCGTGTAGGGGGAAAGTACCGAATTCAGATGATCGCGCCGAATGGTGAAACGCATATTGTGGGAGGAATGTACAAAGAAATTGTCGCCCCTGAAAAACTCGTGTTCACCTGGGCTTGGGAAGCGGGCGGCGGTTGTGGTGGTACCGAATCGGGTTCGCCTATAGAAACCCTGGTCACGGTAGAATTTCGAAATCGGGATGGGGAGACTGAATTGATTCTTACCCATAAGCAATTCCCTGATGCCGAGACTCGCGACAAGCACAACGAAGGGTGGAGTGGGTGTCTTGATCGTTTAAGAAAAGTGTGTTGAATGGGAATGTTGAAAAAAGCCGCCAGCCTTCGCTAAAGCTACGGCTGACAAGCCAGAGCGTTCCTTGCCTGCCGGAGCGGTTTCGCGCAGGCAGGTCGCCCTTTTGCCGTGCTCACGTACTGAGAGTACGCTCCGCGCGTCAAAAGGGCTGCGGCCTTGCTGGATAGACCCTTCGGAAAGACTCAGGGCATGCTTTTTTGAAC
>JADFRB010000239.1 GCA_022561525.1 Nitrospinota bacterium | reverse complement strand
TCTGGCCTGGTCGAACAACACCTTCCATCCTACTATGGCCTGGTCTCCGCCCATCCCTTGGGATTCTTCTCCTGTCGGAAGAGTGAAACTCAACACTCCCGTGACAACCCTTTCCGGTTTGTTCCAGAACGCGTATTTCAAAGGTGGGCAGGTTGAATAATTTCCATTTGCTGCACCAAAGTCGTGACACTGGCATCCATCATTTCCATCAACGGACCAGGGTACAGGCCAATCCACAGCACGAGGACGGCTAAGGGAATTACCTTTGCCAATTCACGATGGCTTCAGTCAGGGAGAAGTGGGGCAGCTTTCGTATCTTTATTGGATTTAACCCCTACTATAGTGTTTTAACCATTCGTTAAGACCCCCTCACCCTTGCCCTCTCCCCCATTCCATGGGGGCGAGGGATTTTATGATGTCTTAGTTGAAGGGTAAAACACTATACAGAATTTTCCTAATCTTCCCGACTTATTTTCATACATCATGTTGACTGGGCATGGGCCCCGTGATAGCGTTAAAAGCAGTACATGACCTAGGAATTAGACATTCACTTTTTTTAAAAGGATTAAAGTTCACATGAAAGGATTGGTTTCCTTTCTTTTATTTGGGATTCTCAGCCTTCCTTTTCTTCATGACCATCAAGTCTTGCGGGCAGATGAGGGATATGGAGCCCGAGCAACTGAGCACCCAACTCTGGTTCGACATGTTCATCTGGCTGAGAGTGCTCCTCACTTTCCCAAGCCAGAATCTGATGAGCACGAGAGCAAAGAGAAATGGCAATTCCTTGAACATGTTGCCCTCACAACTCTGGCGTCAGGACCGCTCACTCACCTTTCCACAATACTGCACAATGTCGATGGCTCGCCTGGTGACTATAAGTCTCCTGTTCTACACCAAAGATTGTGGGAGCCAACGTCACCTGTTCGCGGAAGTCCGCTAAACAATTCCGATAACTTTCTACCTTCCTCAAATCTGCCTCCTATCCATTCAGGAAGAGCTCCGCCTCTTTCCTCTTTCTAGTACGTTTCCATTCCCAGCAGCCTTAACACGTAATTGCTGGCCATTTAACGGGTAGCCCAGGTGTGGGTTGGCTGCGGCATTTTCGCCTTATCATGCGTTTGTGAAGATGCAGCTCGTCCAAGCTGAGAATGTTGTTGGGACCATTGAGGCAGATCTATCAAAAATAGATCGCGCGTTGAATCTGAAGGAAGGCAGACCATGAAACGAATTTTTTACTGGGCGTTAGGGATTATAATTTTGCTTGCCGTGTTTTTGGCTGCCATTCTCGGCAGAGAAATCAGTCTAACTTCCTTTACTGGGTCAAAGGCTTCAGAGGAAAGTTCTACGGAACCAGACCCCATTTCGATTACCTTGTGGTCTGACCAGGCAGAGCTTTTCTTGGAGTATCCGCCGTTGGTGGCCGGTCACGCCTCTACCTTCGCTGCTCACCTGACTGACCTTCGTACCTTTCGGCCTGTCATAACCGGCACCGTTGAAATTCGCATGACAACAACGGGGCAACCAGCTTTGACCTTTTTGGCTTCGGCCCCACTCAGGCCAGGCATCTTCACCCCTTCCGTCACAATGCCAGAGCCTGGAACCTATGATATGGAACTGGCGCTTATGAGCGATTCCCTCAACGAAACCTTTCACATTCCCAACGTGCAGGTCTTGTCCAGTAAGGCCGAGGTCGAGCATCAGACACAGCAAGAGCCGCTTGGGCTACAAGAGGAAGTCACTTTTTTAAAAGAACAGCAATGGAAGGTTGCATTCGGCACGAAAGTGGCCACCAATCAGTTCCTGGCCTCCACAATCACGGCTCGGGGAGAAATTACATCCAAAATGGGGCAAAAGGTTGTGGTAACCGCACCAGCCACAGGCTTGGTTGTGTTGTCGCCTTCTGCCCAGCTTCCCATTATGGGACAGCATGTAGAAGAAGGTGAGGTCTTAGTCGCGATTACACCAGTATTTTCAGCGGCGAGCCGGACCGAGTTGGAGTCTGCTGTTTCACAAGCTGCGTTACAACAGGAGCAGGCCCAACGAGAGCTTCATCGTGCACAACGCTTGTATGCGGAAAAGGTTCTGGCCAAAAAGCAGGTGGAGCAAGCAAAAACCACCTTTCTTCTTGCCAAAAATAAACACGCGGAAGCTCAAAAGCGTCTGGCAACCTTAACTCTGGCCCAACAGGTTGGTAGTGCCGACACTCGAGACCGAACTCAGGATTTCCTCGTACGAGCCCCGATCCAAGGGATTATCGTCAAGGCTGCCCTGACCCTCGGAGCCAGAGTCGAGGCCGGAGAAGAATTATTCACGCTCATCAATCTGGATCACGTGTGGCTAGAGGCTCGTGTCTACGCTCAGGACATTCCGAAAATTTCCCAAAACGCAAGGGCCTCCTTCCTACCTCATGGAATGACAGGGCTGATCTTACCTGACCAAGTCAACAGCCGCTTGGTTGCTATTGGCAATGTCATCGATCCTGCAACAAAAACTCTTCCGGTAATTTTTGAAGTAGACAATCCCAACCACAGCCTGAAGGTGGGCATGCATGCAGACGTGTTTATTGAAACAGGAGAAAAGAGTGAAAGCGTGGTCATTTCGCCAACGGCTGTGCTGCATGAAAGCGGGAAAAAAGTGGCTTTTGTCCAAACCGGCGGGGAGACGTTCGAAAAACGGTTCATCACGACCGGTATCACTACCAGTCTTGAAGATGAAGAGGTCGTACAGATTCTGGAAGGCATTAAAGCTGGGGAACGCGTGGTCACCAAGGGGGCGTATGCGATCAAGCTGGCTGCGGCGTCTGGCAAAATTCCAACCCATGCTCATTAACGAAATTGGCCGACTAGGGCAAATTCCTTTTGATATTCCACGGGAAAAATACATGGGAACAGCATGATAGCGGTTATTGAGTGGTCATTAAAAAACAGGCTGTTGGTTTTGGCGGTGTCCCTGGCCACGCTCGTGACTGGAGTCATCCTAGCCAGGAGCATGCCTGTGGACGTGTTCCCCAACCTGACCGCTCCCACCGTCACCATTCTGACTGAGGCCGCTTCCCTCGCGCCGGAGGAAGTGGAAACCCTGGTGACCTTGCCTATCGAAACCGTCATGAACGGGGCTACGGGTGTTCGCCGGGTACGCTCCGCTTCCTCTATCGGCTTTTCCATTGTCTGGGTCGAATTTGACTGGGGCACAGATGTGTACCGGGCACGACAAATCATCAGTGAGAAACTGCAACTCGTGGGAGGCCGACTGCCTCCTGAAGTGGGCCAACCAGTCCTCGCGCCCATTTCTTCCATTATGGGAGAGATTTTGTTTCTGGGGGTACGGGGTCCCGATTTACGGCAAGCCCGAACCCTCGCGGATTGGGAGATTCGGCGACGTCTGCTGGCCATTCCTGGCGTGGCCCAGGTGATCCCGATTGGAGGGAATGTCAAACAATATCAAGTGCTGGTTTCCCCGCAACATCTTCAGAGTTCCCGCATCTCTTTAGGGGATGTAGCACGTGCGCTTGAACAGTCCAATTCAAATGCAACGGGTGGATTCCTCCTTTCCTCCGGCCAGGAACATTTGGTGCGGGGCATTGGCCGAATTCATTCGCTGAATGATATCCGCCAGACGGTGGTGGACTTCCGAAAGGAAGGGCCTATTCTCCTCGGTCAAGTGGCCAATGTGAGGATTGGAAATGCCTTAAAACGCGGCGAAGGCTCCGTCAATGGTCAACCGGCCGTGGTCATGGCCATTCTGAAGCAGCCTGAGGCCAATACGCTGACCCTGACTCAACACATTGACCTCGTCCTCGATGAAATCGAGCCGCGGTTGCCCGCGGGATTCACCCTGGACCGATCCCTGTTTCGCCAATCGGATTTCATCCAGGTCGCGATTCATAATGTGGTCAGTGCGCTTCGAGATGGCGCTATTTTGGTCATCATTGTCCTCTTCATTTTTTTGTTGAACATTCGGGCTACCTTCATTTCAGTACTGGCCATTCCCCTCTCTTTAGCGGGTGCTCTCCTCGGGCTGAAGCTCGCAGGGGTGACCATCAACACCATGACCCTGGGAGGACTGACGATAGCCGTGGGTTTGTTAGCCGACGATGCCATTGTTTTTGTTGATAACATTGTTCGACGCTTAAGGAAGGAACGGGACAAAGCCCCAGATGAACAGCGACCGCTGCTTGTTGTGGTCCAAGATGCCTGTGCGGAAGTCACGCCCTCCATCATTTTTGCCACCTTCATCATCATGCTGGTGATGCTCCCTCTCTTCTTCCTGGGAGGGGTGGAGGGTCGATTACTTTGGCCCCTGGGCTATGCCTATCTTCTAGCTGTGTTTGCTTCGCTTCTCG
>JADFRB010000238.1 GCA_022561525.1 Nitrospinota bacterium | reverse complement strand
AGTTTTTTTCCTGCGTTGGCTATGCCCTCTTCAGACAGGAGACGGCTCGGGTTAGTTGGGCTATAACCCTTCTTGGCATTATACAAGGGCATGCTTTTTCAACAGCCCCAGGAGAAATTGCAAGAGATTTATTATTACGGTAGGCTACGTAGCCTTTCTTGAGGGACCATGGTCTGTAAGGAGAATAATACATGAGAGTATGGCCAGGACGGCCTTACCCACAGGGAGCGACATGGGATGGGGAGGGAGTCAATTTTGCCCTCTTTTCAGAAAATGCGACTGGCGTCGAGCTCTGTCTGTTTAACCATGAACAACAGGACCAGGAAACCTATCGCTTCCGAATGGAAGAATGTACCGATTTGGTGTGGCATTGTTATTTACCCGAAACCCGACCTGGCCAGCTCTATGGGTACCGTGTGCATGGGCCGTATGATCCGCATGCCGGGCATCGGTTTAATCCTTCTAAGTTGCTGATTGATCCCTATGCGAAGGCGCTGACGGGGGTGGTCAAATGGTCGGATGCCATGTTTGGGTATCGTATTGGGGATCCCGGTGAAGATCTCTCGTATAACGAGCGCAATAATGCGGGCAATATGCCCAAGTGTGTCGTGATTGATCAGGCCTTTACCTGGGGTGAGGAAAAATTGCTCAACACGCCGTGGTCGAAAACCGTGATCTATGAAGTGCACGTGAAGGGCTTTACCATGCGTCATCCCGATGTGCCCGAGCATTTGCGCGGAACCTATGCCGGTCTCGCCTCGCCGCCCATGATTGAATATTTGCAGTCTCTGGGCGTCACCGCAGTTGAACTTCTGCCCGTCCATCACTTCGTGAATGATAAACATCTGCACGACAAAGGGTTGACCAATTATTGGGGCTACAACTCGATTGCATTTTTGGCGCCGGATATTCGGTACTCCGCCTTTCCTGAGCAAGGCCGTAAAGTGTATGAATTCAAAACTATGGTCAAAACGCTCCATAGTGCGGGCATCGAAGTGATTTTAGATGTGGTGTACAACCATACTGGGGAAGGGAGTCATCTGGGACCGACGCTTTCCTTTCGTGGCGTGGATAATGCCACGTATTACCGGGTGATGCCGGACAACCAACGGTATTACATAGATTACACGGGATGCGGTAATACGCTGAACGTGCGACATCCACGGACGCTTCAACTCATTATGGATAGCTTGCGGTATTGGGTGTTGGAGATGCATGTGGACGGGTTCCGGTTTGATCTGGCGTCGGCCTTGGCTCGTGAGTTGCATGATGTGGATCGGTTGAGCGCGTTTTTCGATATTATCCATCAAGACCCCGTGTTATCCCAGGTCAAGTTGATTGCCGAGCCGTGGGACCTTGGTGAGGGTGGGTATCAGGTCGGTAACTTCCCGCCGGGTTGGGCAGAATGGAATGGGAAATATCGTGATACCATTCGGAGCTATTGGAGAGGTGACGGTGGTGTGTTGGGCGAAATGGCGTATCGGCTGTCGGGCAGCAGCGATTTGTATGGCGCCAGTGGCCGACAACCCTATGCCAGCATCAATTTTGTGACTGCCCATGATGGTTTTACGCTGACTGATTTAGTCTCCTACAACCACAAACACAATGAGGCCAATAAAGAACAGAATCTGGATGGCAGCGACGATAACCTCAGTTGGAATTGTGGTGTGGAAGGGGTGACCGACGACCCGCAAATCAATGCACTGCGGGAGAAGCAAAAGCGGAATTTCTTGGCTACTCTGATGCTGTCCCAAGGCGTGCCCATGCTGTGTGGTGGTGATGAGTTAGGCCGCACTCAGCAAGGCAATAACAATGCCTATTGTCAGGATAACGAGATCAGTTGGTTTGACTGGAACCTGACGAAAGCGAATCAGCAGTTGTTGGAGTTTGTTAAACAGCTTATCAAATTGAAACTGAACCACCCGGTCTTTCAGCGTCGTCGGTTTTTTCAAGGTCGAAAAATTCAAGGATCCGAAGTCAAGGATATCTCCTGGTTCCATGCGGATGGCAAAGAAATGACAGACGAAGAGTGGCAAATGGGATTTCGATCCTTGGGTTTGCGCCTGTCGGGCGATGCCATTGAGGAAGTCGATGCCCAGGGTCGTGCCATTTCCGGCGAAACCTTCCTGTTGCTGCTGAATGCCCACCATGGAGCCGTACCCTTCACTCTTCCTGCCCATAAACGGGGTGTTCGATGGGAGTTGGTTTTCGATACCTCCGTGCCAGTTCCTGCCAAACGGGCTCGGTCGTTTAAGGGGGGAGGGGAATATGTCTTGGGTGAACGAACATGCGCACTGTTGCGGCTGAAGGCGAGCGTGGAACGACGAGGGTAATTTGACGTGAAGCGTGATGCGTTCAATAGTATTCACCTCATAACCCCTTACCTATTACGTGTCACCCTTTAACTCAAGGTGGTCGTATTATATGTCACAGACTGTCACACCAGGCCGGTATCGGCATTACAAGGGGAAAGACTATCAGGTGCTGGGTTGCGCCCGGCATACGGAAACCGAGGAAGAATTTGTGGTATATCGAGCGTTATATGGAAAGGGTGGCCTGTGGGTGAGACCCAAAGCCATGTTCCTTGAATTAGTGGTTACTGGTAATGCCACTACTCCGCGCTTTGTTTTTATCGAGCCAGAATGAATGCGGGTCGATCCAATATCGTTCTTTCAAATAGCGATTTTGTCCTCATCTTTGCCATTTTCTGACGAACCATAGGTAGAAGCCAGCCAGGAAAACCTTTAGGTTCTGTTCTCGAGAGCCGATGGAATAAAGTAATACAAATGGCATGTATTTTCCAGTAATCCTAAACATCGGCCAATAGAATCGTCTTCAAAATGGCGCCTCGAGGAAGAAGACCCTGCATCAATCCCTCCGTTCATCATAGTGAGCCTGTGTTGTTTCATGAGGCAGGAATGAGTAGGAATGGAGCGTGTCAGTGAAGAACAAGCAGGAGGGATCACAAGCCACTCGTGGACGGTCGCAACATGAGTCTTCCCAACCCTCAAGCCCAAGGAAACGGCGAAATATGAAATTTCTTGGCGTATGTGGGTTGTTGTGTGTCGCGGTCCTAGGCTTTTGGCATTTTTCTTTTCCACAAGAATATCCGGCTCCCTATCAATTCACCAAGATTGCTGACACCCGAAGTGGAGTGTATCGCGGATTCCATTTGGCTCCGTCGATTGATGCGCAGGGTATGGTGCTGTTCCGCGCGAATTTAGTAGGCGGGGGGCAGGGTATATTCAAGGCCAATGGATCTATCACCACCCAGATTGCCAAAACTTCCGAAGACTTTGAAGCGTTTCGGGGCTCGCCGGCTGTCAGTGATAATGGGCACATCGTGTTTTTCGGCACACGGCCAGGTGGCGAATTTGGGTACTCCCGTGGGAACGATATCACCGGGGAGTTTCTGTATAGCAACAAGGAGTTTGCGACTCTTGGTGATCTGGTGATCAACAACAAAGGAACGCTTGCCTTCAAAGGGAAATGGGCCAAAGGCCGAAAGCAACGCAGGCAGGTGTTTCTTGGAAACGGTGGCAAACCCGTGGCCATCCCTGATTCGAAAAGCAACCAAGTCGGCATGTTGTCGTTAAACAATCACGGCCAGGTGGCCTTTTCCACCGGCGATAAAGTGTTTGTGAGCGATGGTCAGACCACCACGCTTCTGACAGATGGGGATGGGCAATATTTCTTGTTTTACCGGCCGGTGATTAACGACGAGGGAATGGTCGTGGTGCAAACAGCCTCCGAGTCGCAAGACGGCTGGGTTGCGAAGCATCTTGTGGCCATTGTCGATGGGCACATCCATCTTCTCGCCTCCACCCAAGGTCTTTTTCAAGATCTTGTAAGTGCTCATGCCGTGAACAACCATGGCCACGTGGTGTTTAGCGCTGTGTTGGCCTCGGGAATCTCCGGGTTGTTTGTGGGGCCAAACCCCGAGACCGATATCGTCATCAAACAAGGGGATCAATTATTCGGAACCAGGATTGTCGAAGGCCCCGTCTTGTCCAATCGCGGATTCAATGATGCCGGGCAAATCGTCTTCTATGCCCGTTTGGAAGATGGCACCGAAGGAATCTATCGTGCGGATCCTACCACTCCACCTGCTACTGAAATCCTCACGAATCCGGGGATAACCTCGAACCAGCTAGACTCCAAATCCGTAGGATCCGTGCAAAAAATACGTTGAATGGATTAGTAGCTTTTCCCTTGCCGCCAACTCGAAATCCGAATATCGAAATTCGAAACAAACCCGAAATCCAAAATTCGAATGTTTCAAACGGAGCATGCTGACTTATGTAGACATGCGTTTTTGTTTTTAAGTATTTGAATGTGTTTCGGATTTCTATATTCGAGTTTCGGATT
>JADFRB010000237.1 GCA_022561525.1 Nitrospinota bacterium | reverse complement strand
GGATATACGAATAGAGGCATTCTCCATCCGACCTTTCCTATAACTCAACCATAAGGAATTCGGGTTCCGGTTGACGGAATCGTCATATCCTGATATTCCCCATACGCGTGAATAAAAAAACCGTGTTTTACCTGATAGCGCTCGCTATCGTCACTGCCTACATCGCCCTTGTCGCCTTCATTCGATGGGGTGACGATGCCCCTCCACGCATTTCCCTTGCACAGCCCTTCACGCAGGTTGGACCCACCACCCCTCTGTCCATTCGTATTGAAGATGAGGGTACCGGGCTTCAAGAGATTTCAGTCCGCCTGGTCCAAAACCTCGAGACGTACATTCTAGCCGAAGAACGCTTCCCCTCACACGGTGCAATCTCTTTGGAAGGCGGGACACAACACCTCTATGAGCTTGACCTCATCCCTTTTGGGGACGACACCATCCCCAAACGCCGAGGGCCTGCCACGCTGATCATCTCGGCCCGAGACTTTTCCTGGCGTGGGTTTTTCGAAGGAAACTGGACACGTTTCAGTCAAGAATTCACCGTCAAATTCACTCCACCTCGATTGGAAACGTTATCCACGCCATTGCCCATTACCCAAGGGGGAGCCGGTGTGATTTTCTACTGGACATCCGACGATGCCAAACATTTTGGTGTTCAAATCGGCGAAGCTTTTTTCCCTGGCTACCCCACACCTAACGAAAACCACAGTTATTTTTCCTTGATCGCCTTTCCTCACGACCTCTCAGCGAAAACACCCGTTCAGCTTGTCGCGGATGACGGGCTCGGCAATAAGGCCGTCGAAACAGTGGACATCAAAGTCCTTCGAAAAAAATGGCGCACACGAAATATTAAAATCACGGACCGATTTATCACACGAATTGTTCGTCCTATTATCGGACACATTCCGGGACTCGAAGACCAAGGCGATCCTCTCCGAAACTTTCTTGCCGTCAACCATGATTTGCGAGAAACCAATTCCAAACAACTCAAAGACCTGGGCTCGACCAGCAAGCCCGAGTTCATGTGGGAAGGGGCCTTCGTCCAACTATCCAATTCCCAAGTGGAAGCGTTCTTTGCCGATCACCGCGAATATGTCTATGACGGAAAGGTCGTTGATACCCAGTATCATCTCGGGTTCGATCTCGCGGTCACCAAACACTACCCCGTCGAAGCGGCCAATAGTGGCGTGGTCATCCTCGCAGAATACTTTGGAATTTTTGGCAATACCATCGTGATCGACCACGGGTATGGGCTGCAATCGTTGTATGCTCATTTGTCGTCGTTTGCAGCCAAAAAGGGAGACTATGTGCGCAAAGGGCAAATGATTGCGAAATCAGGGATGACGGGTTTGGCTGGCGGAGATCATTTACACTTTAGTGTGCTGGTACATGGGGTTCAGGTCAATCCGGTTGAATGGTGGGATCCGGATTGGGTGGAATCGCGCATCAGTGACCGACTTCGAAAAAATGAACCAGTCGATCCTGCGAGCCTACTCCCAGGGCAATTTCCTCCGTCGCCGTTTCCCTATGCTCCCCCCCCCAAATTCTAGGCAGGATGTTGAAAAAGTCCGCCAGCGGCGTTCTCGGCGTTTTGTCGTGCTCACGTACTGGCGTACGCTCCGCGCGGCAAAATGCCTGCGGCCTTGCTGGACGGGCCTTTTTCAACATCCTGCCTGACATTTGGTGTTTTGGGTTTTTTTATAAAATGAACAACTTCTAAGAAATTTTGACTTTTCCATCATTCTGCTAGAAGATTTTTTTGATGGCACGATCCAAATCAGGCACTCCTACTAATGGGAATACTGTTCAAGAACACGTCACCACTGTGCCGTTGGATGAAACGACCCGGCAGCGGTATCTGAACTACGCGTTGTCCGTGATTACCTCTCGTGCCTTGCCTGATGTACGGGACGGCCTTAAGCCCGTGCAACGGCGCATTTTGTTTTCAATGTTTCACAACCACCGGTTGACACCCGACCGACCGCCCATCAAAAGCGCGAAAGTTGTGGGATCGGTGATTGGTGAATGGCATCCCCACGGCGATTCCGCGGTCTACGATGCCATGGCCCGAATGGCGCAATGGTGGTCCCTCCGAGCCCCTCTTGTTGATGGCCATGGCAACTTCGGGAGCCTCGATGGCGACCGGCCCGCAGCCTATCGGTATACCGAAGTCAAACTCACGCCCATTGCACTAGAGCTTCTCACCGAATTGAATAAAGACACCGTCGATTTTCAGCCCAATTACGATGGCAAAGATAAAGAGCCAACGGTGCTGCCCGCGCGATTCCCAAACTTATTAGTCAATGGATCCACTGGCATTGCCGTGGGCATGGCCACGAACATTCCGCCGCATAATCTGAGCGAAGTGATCGAAGCCGCCATTGCCCTGATCAACGACCGCACGGCCACAGTGTCCGATCTCATGAAATCGATCAAAGGACCAGATTTCCCCACCGGCGGGGAAATACTGAACAACCGAGCCGAGCTGCGAGAAATTTATGAAACCGGCCAAGGATCGGTTCGCTTGCGCGGGGAATTTACGGTACTCCAACAATCATCTGGCCCATCAGAAATTTTGATCACCTCAATACCCTTTGCCGTGGACAAAGCCACGATTGTGGAACGCATTGGCGAACTCATCGGGGCCAGAAAGGTACCACAGTTAGTCGATGTCCGGGATGACTCTACCACCGATGTCCAAATTGTATTGGAGCTTCAGAAGGATGCCGATCCCAACCTGGCCATGGCGTATCTGTTTAAAAACACGCCACTCCAAAATAATTTCTCCGTCAATCTCACCTGTTTAATTCCAACAACCGGCGCGGCCACGTCACGACCTCAATGCCTGAACCTCAAAGACATACTCGAACAGTTCATCGACTTTCGCTTTGAGACCGTCAAACGCCGGTTCTCCTATGACCTTCGGATTCTGGAACAACGCATTCACATTCTAGCGGGTTTTAAAACCATTTTCGATGCACTCGACCAAGTGCTTACCACTATTCGTCAAAGTGAGGGCAAGGCCGATTCTGCGGAAAAACTCAAGCGCCGTTTTCAACTTGACGACGTCCAAACCAACGCCATTTTAGAAACGCCAATCTATAAGCTCTCCCGCACCGAAATCAAAAAGATGTTCGATGAGCTGGCCGACAAAAAGAAACAAGCCAAGGAACTACAAGTCCTCCTCGCTTCAAACACAAAATTATGGAATGTTGTAAAGAAAGAACTCCAAGATGTCGCCAAGACGTTTGGAGACAAACGCCGAACCAAAGTCGGTCGTCGCCAAACCGAAGCAATTGAATTCGATCCTGATGCCTATATCGTCAAAGAAGATGCGGTCATCACCGTGTCCACCGATGGATGGATTCGCCGCGTCGGCATGGTCAAGGACTTGTCGAAAACCCGGCTACGAGAAGGTGACAACCTGCTCACCGCCATGATCGCCAGCACTATCGACACCGTCGTGTTCTTCTCCAACTTCGGCAGCGCCTACACCATTCGCATAGGCGACATTCCAGCAGCTCGAAGTGGGTACGGAGACCCCGCGCAAAAATTGTTTAAATTTAAAGATGGCGAACGCATTATCGCAGGGCTGAGCCTAGATCCAAGATTCTACGCTGTGCCACCCGAACCCAAGAAAAAAATAGCCCACGTGCTCCCGCTATTCGATGGACTCACAGCAGGAGAACACGAACCCGTCTCTTTGGGACAAGTCATGGCCGTGTCATCGGCTGGAATGGGAGTGCGCTTCGACCTAGTCTCCTTCAAAGAACCCTCGACTCGACTAGGCCGGAAATTCATGAAGGTTCGAGAAGGTGAAGAAGTCGTCACTATAGAAGCGTTGAGCTTCTCCTCAAAAACGCCCATCCTCGCAGTCGCCACTCAACGCGGCCGCGTGTTGCTCTGCAAGGCTGAAGAAGTTGGGGTTCTCTCCGGACCTGGGCGAGGCGTCACCGTGATAAAACTCGATTCAGCGGATCGTCTGTTGGCCGCTCGCCTGCTCTATCAAAAAGATGATCAATTGGTAGCACTCAAACAAGAAGGCCATGCGATGTTTAAACGCGGAAGCCTCAAAGGCGTGCTAACCCCACCCGTCGAACTTCCCGTCCTCGATTCAGAAAATTCCAAAAACGGCAATTGAGCTTAGGACCTGCGAGAAAATAACTTGAGGGCACCTCTAAAAACCCGGCATTTTTTGTGAGGGCAAGGAAGCCGCGCGCGGAAAACCGGAGTGTATGGGCGAATACATGAGGATTTGAGCACGAGACTGACGCCGCCATCACGGAAAAGGACGGTTTTTAGAGGTGCCCTTGATCAATCTCGCATCCAATCTTCGAGCCATCTTGGAACCTAGAAACAGCAGTTGGATCACAAAAGTCCT
>JADFRB010000236.1 GCA_022561525.1 Nitrospinota bacterium | reverse complement strand
TTCAGGAGGAACGTTCCATCGCTATCGAACTTCTGAACGTGGCTGGCCCGTTCATCTGCAACGTAGACCATTCCATCTGCGCTAATACCGATCCGGCTGGGGAATGTGAACTGGCCATTACCGGTGCCTTCCGATCCCCACTTGGTAATGAAGTTCCCGCTAGCATCGAACTTTTGAATCCGATGATTTCCTTCATCCGCAATATAGATATTCCCAACGAAATCAACCGTTAACCCGCGAGGGTAAAAGAACGCGCCATCAAAGCTACCATCCCGTCCCCATTTCACCAGCGGCGTACCGTTTGGCTCGAATTTTTGGATCCGCGCATTACTGGTATCCGAAACATACAGATTGCCTTGCTGATCAGTCGTCACGCCCCAAGGCACATCAAACTTTCCAGCTTCGGCGCCTCTCCAGGCAAAGCCGAACTTGCCCCACGCCTTCATGAAATTGCCATCGGGATCAAATTTCTGAACACGGTTATTACCACTATCGGCGACAAACACATATCCGTCCGGAGTCGTGGTGAGCCCTCTTGGGTAGTAAAAAGATCCATCTTCGGAGTCCGGATCTCCACCCCAGCGGCTCAAGAATACGCCATCCTTATCGAATTTTTGAATACTGTGGTTGTCCGTATCAGCCACATAAATACAACCCTCACTGTCAAGTGCAATTCCCGTGGGAGAACGAAATTCCCCATCATCAACACCTTCTTCTCCAAACTGCATGACGCACAAATACGGAGAAGGAATCGACATGACTTCTTCGGAGCAGGGGCTTTCCCCCTCTTCCGTGACAGCGGTGACTACGTAGTGATAACACATTCCATTGGAGAGATCGCTATGCGTGTAGGGAGTCGAGGAACCTTCAATACAATTTCCTTTTTCTTTATTCACCCCAATGACCGGATTAAAATCATCTTTCCCGGCAATGGGACGCGCTAATTCGTTAGGCTTGATGCTCACGCCCTTACTCGTCAAGTAATACATGTTGTAGTACATGGCATCAGGGACCGGTTCCCACGAAACAGTGATGAACCCATTCCCCGCCACGGCTTTGACCCCAGCAGGAGCAGGTGGCAGCTTGTCTTGCTCCTGATCTTCCCCAGCTCCCCATTCTTCTTCAACACCTTCCGCTGACAAAGCCATCCGGTGCCCCTGCTGAATGAGATCATCACTATTGAAAAAATCCCTCATAAACTTCCCCCACTAATATTCAAGCGTTACTTGATGTTATATTGTTATCCGATTGTAACCGTTGAGGAACCGAAACACTCGACAATGAAAAGTTAAATAAAACCAGGTACTTATGAAGGAAATTCTAACAAGCCAGATTTTGGGAAGTCAAGGAAAGGGAACCGACCAAAATATGGGAACTCTACCTTAGGCATACGCACAATTGCGTATAAAAATTTGAGGCATCAAAAATTGATTCTTATAGCACCATTTCATAGTGGCTCCCTCCTCACAAAGACTGGAGAAAGGAAGGGAGGGACAATAGATTTTTCAATGAATGCCCCATCGAGGACACCGGGTCACCTTCTCTATTAAGAAAAATCCCGGTTAACTTCGCTTGATTCGCCCCCTCGACATCTTCCTTCATACTGTCCCCAATATGCAATGCGTCTTCCGGATCAAGCACATGTTGATCTAAGGCATATTGAAAAATTTTCGGAGAAGGTTTGGCCGAACCCGCCAAACTGGAAATAGTGACGGTGTCGAAGTATTGATCTAACTTCAAACCACGAAAAATCCCAAAAAACCGCGTATCAAAATTCGAAATTACACCCAGTTCATACCCTTGCGACTTTAGTTCCTGTAGAACTCCTGGGACTTCAGGATAGACCTCCCAAAGAGCTGCTGTTCCGAACGCCTCAAAGACCTCATCAAAATACTCATCAAACCCTTCAAACATGCCCACACGATAAAACACCCCGTGCACAACATCGAACCACCACAACCTTTCACACTGCTTTAATTTTTCAGGGTGATCAATAGCAAAAATCGGAGGTGGTGCCTGACGAAACGATTCCTTGAAAGCCTGATTCACCTTCGCAGCCATCTCCTGGGATTGAGAGACGCCATATTTTTTCGCATAGCGAAGATACACCTCCCCCACCGACCCTTTCACATGAAACAAGGTCCCTGCGGCATCAAAGAAAATAACTTTAATCGGTGATGGGAACATAGAAAGTTCGAATACGCTCTCCTGAAAAACTATAGTGATCGGCCATCAAAATTGACAACCAGGATGATCCTTACGGTGATGAAATCCTCATTCTCCCAATGAAAGACGTCTTAGGAGACTGCCCGGTTCAAAAACACCTTGTTTGGATCGATTACGAGGGGGGCAAAATTTCAAAAAAGGCGAGTGAAAGTAAAATCAATTCACGGTGAGTTGTGTTGTTGCCTGTCTCCCAGACCCCGAACGGTTTACTTCTTTGTTTTGGTCTGTCGCTGTGTTTTTTCTAGGGCTTTCATACGGTCTCGATTTTTACGGTGTTTACGACGAAGTTCTCGGTCTTTTTCACGTCCTTTTGGCATGTGGCTTCCTTTCGTATTCAGGACTACAAAAGGGAATACAAGTAGATTCCCTAGGTTCAATGTAGGACCTGAGCGAAAATAACTTGGACATCTCGCATCCAAGTCTTCGGGCCATCTTTGAACGGGCCTCAATCGAAAATCCCTCAACATAGCTGTGCTATGCCTCGGGTCTTTCTCAATCGTTCCGTCCAAATCCGACCCAAATCTTGGCGCCATATGTCCAAGATATTTTCGCTCAGGTCCTTGGTTTCTACCACATCTTTCCCTGAAATAACAACCGTATCAGTGGCATGTCAGTGGTTGCAGGCCCCAGGAGCCCATGTTAAGATCCGATCTCTTTTTCGGCTATTTTCTTGCCTATGCCTTCCCGTCAACTCGAAAAAATTTACGAGCCACAAGCTGTCGAAGCTCGGTGGAGCCAACATTGGCTTGACCAGGGGTACTTCACAGCCAAGTCTGGCGCTCCTGGCGAGTCCTATACAATTGTCATTCCCCCCCCTAATGTCACCGGCTCTTTGCATATTGGGCATGCGCTTAATAGCACGTTACAAGACATCCTGATTCGCTGGCGCCGCATGCAGGGTCGAAACGCCCTCTGGCTTCCTGGAACTGACCATGCGGGTATTGCCACCCAAAATGTCATTGAGCGACAACTCCATGAAGAAGGCAGCTCCCGGGAACAGCTGGGGCGGGATGCCTTTATCGACCGGGTGTGGACGTGGAAGGAACAATCCGGCAACACGATCATTGGCCAGCTCAAACATCTTGGCGCTTCGTGTGATTGGTCGCGTTTGCGTTTCACCATGGATGATGGCCTATCCAAAGCCGTTCGTGAAGTGTTTGTCCGGCTCCATCAGGATGGATTGATCTACCGCGGCGAACGCCTGATCAATTGGTGCCCTCGATGCCTGACGGCACTATCCGACATTGAAGTCGAACATGAGCAGTTGAAAGGCAAGCTATACCACATCCGTTATCCCCTGGCGGATGATCCCACCACGTTTCTGACCATCGCGACCACGCGTCCTGAAACATTGCTAGGCGATACCGCAGTGGCGGTTCATCCCGAAGACCAGCGCTATAATCAGCACATTGGCAAATCGATTCGGCTCCCTCTGACTTCACGAACCATTCCCATCGTAGGTGACGCCATTTTAGTTGACCGTGAGTTCGGAACCGGCGCAGTCAAGATCACTCCAGCCCATGATTTTAAAGACTTCGAAGCTGGCGAGCGTCATCAGCTCCCGCATCTTTCCATTTTAAATTACCACGCACAGCTTGATCCTGTTGGTTTGGAGAAGGCCGAAGTCGAACCTTCGTTGCGAGCCCAATTAGCGGAATTGCCAGTGGGAAAGGCCCGAACAATCGTGATCGAAGCGCTGCACGCGCAGGAACTCATTCCGTCAATCGACGATCATCAAATGGCCATTGGGAAATGTTATCGCTGCAAAACCGTGGTGGAGCCGTTTCTGTCTCTACAATGGTTCGTCAAGATTCAACCCCTTGCCGACCCCGCGATTAAAGCGGTTGAGACAGGCCAGATTCGGATCATCCCCGAAACCTGGTCGAATAATTATCTCGGGTGGATGCGTGGGATCAAAGACTGGTGTATCTCTCGCCAGATTTGGTGGGGGCATCAGATCCCGGCCTGGTACTGCAAGAATTGTGAGCGCGAAAACGCGCCGGACCAAGGCGACGGTACCACCACAGACCGTTTTGTGCTAGGCCCCGAGGCGAGCCCCATCGTACAGCTCGAGGCTCCTAAGTCCTGTCCCAAGTGCCGTGGTAGGGAATTCTTCCAGGATCCCGACGTCCTCGACACCTGGTTTTCATCGGCCCTTTGGCCCTTCTCCACCCTAGGCTGGCCTAAGAAAA
>JADFRB010000235.1 GCA_022561525.1 Nitrospinota bacterium | reverse complement strand
GATCCCGAGCAAACGGACGAAGCCCTTCACGCTGAAAATGACCGACATGATCACCAGGCCAACAATAAACGTGGCCACGACGACCTGAGCTTCCAGCGTGTGGATGAAAAAGAACGGCACGACCATGTTGGCCAGAATCAGCATCCCTAACCAGACCTGCCAGGGGATTGGCATGATCATCATGGTCTTCATGAATGTCATCATGGACTTCATTTGTCTCACCACCTTTCTTTGTTATCCAACTACTTGCAATTACAACTAATATCTCAAAAAAAAGGCTTACTCCCCGTTATGATTCAGCATCAATCGCCTGATCTATGCGATGGATGAGAGCCACGCCCCCACTGCCTAACAGTTGAGTCGCCTTCTGTTGAGCCTTTTCCCAGGGTGCAATTCCTTTTTGCAACAAATCGTAAGCTTTATCTGTAAGATGCAGTTGTTGTGCGCGACCATCTTCGTCATCTCGAAGAATGTCAATAAACCCTTTGTCTCGAAGCCGCTCAAGGGTGCGACTGAGCGTCGACGTTTCCATCTGGAGGCGTGGCCCCAACTCCGACGGACGGGCAAACCCGTTGGCATTAATCAATTCATTAATTTGCACGAGAAGGTTCATTTGTCCAACCGTGATCCCCAAATGACGGATCGCCTCGTCATAGAGGCTACTAATCACGCGGTTAATCTTTCTCACCCGATGCGCAATGCATTCGTTGGCAACGCAAGTGGTGTCCAGTCGAACGCTCTTCTTGTTCCCCTTAGCTTTCATAATGAGTATTATAGTTGCAATTACAACTAAAGTCAAGCCCTCTCTGACTTTTATTAGTGATTTTTTAATTTTTCTGGTAACTAGGCGGATTTAGAGGGAAATTTGCCCAAACTGGGTAGGTCCATTGAAAAAAATGTTAACAAGCCGCTGACTCCTAATTAGGAGATCCTGGTAGGTGTGCCTGTTTCGTCCTGGTCCGGTAGCAAGGTGGTAGCAGTTGAGAGGGGATTCTTTTTTGCTTCTCTTTAAAACCTTAATATGAAACCCGCTCGATTTATGGAAAGCGCTACCTGCATTTTATGGGCTAATCATGCAACAGGAGATTGCAACATACAAATAGTTGTTTTATTGAAGATGGAAACCGGTTGCAGAAAGGGTTCTATATGCAACGTCACTTTGTCTTATGAATATATGAATGGGAGAAGTCGGCTTCTGAGGAATGGGGGGCCCGCTGGGAGGGGATCATTCCAGTCAAATCATTTTATTTACTGAACACTCTCTCTCGTTCCTGAGTGGCCGCTTTTGGCCGATACCGGACATTCAGGAAGGAGTGTTCCGTTTAGGTATATCAAATGGTCTGACTGGAATCTTCCCTTTCGACTCTCGAACAAAGATTTTCACAACCATCCAATTTTTGCTTTTGACAAAACCAAAAATTCAAAAATATACTAAATCAATGGGTTGCACTTTTGTAGACCCATTCTATTTTGGCTATTGTAACAAAATAAGAAGAAGCAAAAATTGAAAATGGGCCATGGAACAGGGGTAAACCCCTTGCGGAAATGGCATCGTCTAACCTGAAACAGACTGTTCCCACAAGAAGACCCTCCATTTTTTCCTTTGCTTGCTTAACGGGTGAAGAATGTGGTCCTGATAATTATATGGGTGGCTCCTCCACCCCTCAGAAGCAGATCCCAGAACAGGCTTCTCAGACAGCACAAATCCGCAAGCCCCTGAATCACATGCCCTTTCCCCCGCCAGGCCCGCTGACAGGAAATCAGCTGCTCTCGCCTTCAACTCCACCCTGACCAACTTGGGGATTCTGGTTTTCAGAGTTTTCACCTCGTATGGTCAAAAAACTCAAAAGGGGAAAAGCTAAGGCAAAACTCGCTCATTGACTTTCTGAGAGCGACAATTAAAAATTCGCCATGCACAAGCGTGAATTCCACTCCTCTACAGGTCTTCATCTGATTCCAAACCCAAGAGGGATTAGCTAGAAACAGGAAAATCAGCTTGAATGTGGCTATTTGCAGCATCTAACCCTTCTTTAGGAAAAGTTTCCTTGAGTAAATTGATCTCCCCGAGCCAGGTCAGGAAAGGGTTCCAATTGGATATAAGGTGGGACGCCATTTATCTTGGTAATCACACCGATGTGTTGGACGGGATTCGGTCGGCGGATCCTTGCCCAGTCACCTGTTCTCTATGTTATTCCCACCGATAAGATTTATCTTTAACTGACCGTTGGCTTAGTGTGGAATTTCCGGGCGGAAGTTTACGGTAAGGCAACCCGACAACGGGAGCGATCCATTCATCGGTTGAAGTTCCTAACTCAGCCTCAACGATTCTTGACGATTCACGTTTCTGATTTGGAATGCGGTAATCTGTGCCTGAGGCGTCACACGACTGCTTCGCCGACTGACCCTGTTGTATTCCCTTGGCACTAAGTTGACAATTCCTCTAAACTCTCCGGCTCAATGTCCTGCTGGGTCATTCCACTCCGGCAAGAGGACCACACAGTTGGGATTGAGGCCCTTCGCCTTCAGGGTGGAGATGCTTCCGACGACCGTTCGTTTCTGAAGGTCGATCACCGTGAGAGATCCGTCACTTAAGCCTGGGAGGTTCAAGAGCGCGTTCTGCACGTAGGCGTAGCTCCAATCCTTGGTAAATGCGACGTGATGAGCACCAGCGCCGGCAGGAAGCGTTTGCAAAAGCTTCGGCTTTCGCGGGTCATGGCTAATGTCAAAGATGTGAAAGGAGCCGGGCTTGGCTGTCGTCACATAGAGGCGATCCACTGCCTCGTTGAAGTACATCTCGAGCGGCATTTCAGCTTGGTGCGGCACAAAATCGAACACCTGTTGGACGGCAAAGTCCTGGCTTGCAGAATCCCAGGTGGCCGCCCACAGGGTGCTACCAAACATGTTGGTGATGTAAGCCACGGGCGGGTTGGACCTCGGCATGAAAAGAACCTCCACGGGCGCCTCGCGGGAGGGGGAGGGTTTGGTCGACACCTTATGAGTGGACAATACTTTACCAGTGCTAGCCTCGATGACCGTGATGGTTTCACCGGCATCGCCGAGGTCAGTGGGGCGGACGGTGCTGGTCACCAGGAGACGGTCGAGCCCATCATGCACGGCAATGCCGTGAGGATACGGCATGGGCAAGTCAATCGCTTTTAGCGGCTTGTCCGCAATGGCGTCCCCGACAATAACCCTCTGGGAGCCCATACAGGTCAAATACCAACGCTTGTTGTCATCGGAGAACACGAGGTCCTCACCTTGTTGGCACCCTGGGACATCGACGGTCTTCATGCGGTAGGGAAAGCGCGTCATGTCTATGATGCGCAATTCGCTTTTGCCGAGTGCGGTCACGTAGGCCTTGGTCACGTCTTTGTTGTAAAAAATGTGATGCGCGACGAGGTTGTGGGGAAGGGGAATGTCCATAAGTGTCTCACCATAGGTCGAGGAGTACGGATCGACATCAATCACAGTTATCCCCTCTTGGCGGGTGGGGTTCCCCGGCTTACTTTCATAATTGAGCATGGCGAGAATCTCCGCCTGAACGAGGGGTGGGTAGAGGAGAATCACCGTTAAAAAGATTAATACGGGATAAAAAGATCGATTCATTGCTTGCCTCCTGTGGTTGATGCCTGTAGGTCTCGAATTCCGGTTCTGTCGCAAATAGGTAATCGAGGCGAAAAGGTTGGTCGTGACCCCGATGACTACGCGGCGAGGGCATAGAACATTTCAGCAGGAGTTTTCCTATCTCCCGCGAGGGTTTTCATCTGTCCTTTCTTGATCATGGCTATGACTTCAATGCCTGCTAAGGGTATTGTCAACTTAACGTTCGATGGGCAAATTGAACCAGCTAAGCCAAGCTGCTTATGCGCACACCGCTTCCTCCCAGCCCTGAAAGGCCTGGGTGCGCAACAGTCGATAATGGACCGCCTGCATGAGGTGGCGGCCGAGACGAAAGAGATTCTGTGTGAGTCCGTGCAGTGTCAGAAATCGTTGAGCCTGCCTCGCTGAAGCAAACCCTCGCATATGATATTCTTGTTGCCGCGTGGGTTGGTGTGACACTTCAGCTCGGTTATTCGCGTAGACCGCATGGATATGCTCGACGGTCGGCATGACGGCCCGGTGTGCGGCGTCATAGCTTTTGAGTTTGTCGGTTATCATCCAGCGCGGCTCACCGCCTTGGCCTTTTAGTAAGCGGCGGAAGAAGCGCACCGCCGCTTGTGTATTGCGTCGGCGTTGCACCAACATATCAATGGTATCGCCGTCTTGATCCACGGCTCGCCAGAGATACTGCTGTTCGCCTTGGATGGACACAAACACTTCATCAAGATGCCACGTATCACCAAGACGACCTTGTCGTTTCTTGAGCTTGCGTGCGTATGTAGGCCCAAATTTCTGACACCACTGGCGAACGGTTTCATAGGTGAC
>JADFRB010000234.1 GCA_022561525.1 Nitrospinota bacterium | reverse complement strand
GGCCTCTACCTCCCCTATCCCTTCCTTACAAAGGAGGGGTGGAGGAGGCCTCAGCCTTTACAAAGTATTTTTTAATCGCACGGTAGTTTTTCTTGGGAGGTGTCTTGTGTCTCTTTGATGACAAAGCCGCCTTCGTCGATGACATTCCTCGGCTCTTCTAAGATGACTTCGAGTAATAGTTTGGTTCCTTTGGGTGTTAACCCATGGGAGGGGGCAATGAAATGTTTACGCGCGATTCGTCGTTCGTCCGGATCATCCGGCTCGTAATATCCCAGCAACTCTCCACTGATATTCGCCGCGGTCAGGCGGTTGGCCCAATCTTCCAGTAGGGGTTCGGTCCAAGCGCCTATGCGCTGGGGTTCTCGATGCTGTTCCAATTTCGTCCAGATGTGCCACCCAATAAACACGGCCCAAGTTTCGTTGATGACTTCCCATGCATCTCCTTTGGAAAGAAATCGCAGTTCGGTGGCCTCGCGTCGCTGCCGTACAGGATTGATACGCACAAATCGATAATGGCAACGAAGCTGCTCATGGGCGAACGTGAGCACCCGGTTGGCGTTGTCGCTCAACCCCTCTGGGCCAGGCCCATTGAAAATGTAATCGAGATAGGCATGCAAGAGTTCATGATACAGCAGGCTGGCGTCGTGATGGGTCATGCGATCTAACGACTTCAGCACTCCGCCAGCGCTATTAAAGGACAGCCGCATGTTTAAAATCATCCGGTGATCCTCGGGATGATACTCCGCGGCATAGGTGTGAAGGTCTTCAAACACGACTGTGACAAAGTTCGGGCCGATCTCTTTGAGGAATTGGGTGGGTAAGCCTAAGGCTTCGGCTTGCTTAATTAAATTCGGCCAGACACTCCTGGACGTATTCGTGCCTTCGGCGCTCTGTGCAAAGCGCGCCAGTCCTAACACGATGCCCAATAACAGAATCGCCAAGACCCATTTTAATGTTCCCTGCATCACGACATCTTAGGACCTGAGAGAAAATAACTTGAACAATTTCGCATCCAATCTTCGGGCCATCTTTGAACGGGCCTCAATCGAAAAACCCTCAACATAGCTGTGCTAGGCCTCGGGTTTTTCTCAATCGTTCCGTCCAAATCTAACCCAAATCTTGGCGCCAAGATTGTTCAAGTTATTTTCTCTCAGGTCCTTACCCCCAACGATAAGGTTCCCCTTCATCCACCACACTCCACGCCTCGACGAGATCCGCTGGCACTTCGTCCAAAAATCTCGACGGCTTGGAGAGCACCGACCCTGTCACTTTATCATACACATTTATCGGGAAGGTCAGGTAGAGATGTTGTTTGGCTCGGGTTACCGCCACATAGAGCAGCCGACGTTCTTCTTCTAAATCATCTTCGGTGAGAAACGAATAGGAAGAGGGGAATCGGCCATCCACCAGCCAAATCACAAACACGCACCGCCATTCCAGCCCCTTGGCTGAATGAATGGTTGAGAGAATGAGCCGTTCATCATCACGGTCGGGCGCATCAATGTCCACCACACTTTCATTCGGCGGCTCAAGGGTCAGATCCGCAAGAAAGTCCCCTAAACTACTATAGCGCTCGGCCATCACCTGGAGATGTTCCAAATCCCGAATGCGCTTGGGATAGTCGTCATACTGGTCTTTCAAAATCGGGAAATAATATTCAAGCATCTGTTGGATTTGATCCGTCGGCAGCCCATCGTCCGCGTGGCCGACCGCATCAAGCGCTGCCGCTAAATTTCGCAAGCCGTAAGACGACCGCCCGGTGATGTCTCGCAACACGTCACAGGGTGTGTCTGTATTGGCTAAGCGAGCGATCACGTCCTTTGCCCGTTTCTGGCCAACGCCATCGATTAGCAGCAGCACGCGATGCCAACTCACGGTATCCAGCGGATTGTGTATCACCCGAAGATGGGCCAAGAGATCCTTGACATGCGCGGTTTCGATAAACTTAAACCCACCTCGTTTGATAAACGGGATATCTCTCTTCGAAAGCTCCACCTCTAAGTCAAACGCATGAAAACTCGAGCGAAACAGCACCGCGATGTCATTCAACGGTACGCCTTCGTCCCGCAATTCTAAAATCTTTTGTGCCACGAAACGAGATTGCGGATTTTCTCCCGCAGCTTGTACCAACGCCGGTCGCTCGCCACCTTTTTTTTGCGTAAACAAGGTCTTGCTGTATTTTTCCGTTGCGCCTTCGATGATGGCATTGGCCAACTCCAACACGGATTGTGTGCTGCGGTAATTTTCCTCTAACTTGAAAATCTGCGTGCCCGGAAACAATGTCGGAAAATCCATGATGTTGCGGAACGTCGCGCCACGAAACGCATAGATGGACTGCGAGTCGTCCCCGACCACCATCACGTTGTCGTGCGTCGAAGCCAGTTTACGTACGACCTCGGATTGCAATCGATTGGTATCCTGATACTCGTCCACTAACAGATAGCGGTAGGTTTCGGAAATCATGCGCCTCGCGGGTTCATCCACGGTTAACAATTCACGAAGGCGCAGCAGGAGATCGTCATAATCGACTAATTGCCGTTGCCGTTTGGTGGACTCATACCCCTCCTGCAACTTCGTCAGATCGGTCAGGTATTCTCCAAAATGGCTGTACTCGTTGAGCAAGACGTCATCCAACGATTGAAGAGTATTCGCACATTTGCTGAACATGTCGGCAATCGTTTTTTTGCGCGGGAACCGTTTACCTGTGTTGATCGGGCCAATTTGCCCACGCACCATATTGACCAAATCTTCGGAATCCCCACGGTCTAAAATGGTGAAGCCCGGCTCTAAGCCAATAGCCCGGCCAAAGCGTCGAAGCAGGATATTTGCCACGGAGTGGAAGGTCCCGCCCATGACTCGATCACTTTGCGGCCCGATCAACAGCCCAACCCGGCCCAACATTTCCTGGGCGGATTTTCGCGTAAAAGTCAGCAGGAGGATCGAGGCTGGATCTACCCCCATATCAATGAGCCGAGCCACGCGATACACCAACACCCGTGTTTTGCCACTCCCCGCCCCGGCAATCACCAACGCGGGGCCGTTGACCTTTTCCACGGCGGCTAACTGTTGCGGGTTGAGTTCTCGGGCATAGTCTCGGGAGAGGGGCCGAACCGGCGTATCGGCGCTCGGCCGATTGAGCACATAGACTTTGGATTCAGGTTTCAGGGTATCCATTGATTCAAAACCGGAAGGTCGTCGGGAAGGGGCCAGTCTTGTAATACTGGGCCGTGTATAGCATACGAGCAGGAGGGGGTTCAACGACATGCCTACGACATCTGTCCATCCCCAAAATGGCCGTAAGGTGGCGCACTTGCACCACCTTTTCCGCATTTGTTTATAATAACTGCTTCACACTAAATCTGGAAACACCATGGACGTTAAAACAGAGCACGAAACCATTCTCAAAAACTTAGCGGACACCATGCTGGGTATCGCGCGTGAATCCGTTTCGATGGTGAAACGGAGTGATCAAGAAGTTTCCACCAGATTGAGCCGCGAACAGGAATGGGAAATTTATCTTGAATTTCTGAAAGTCATGTTCAACCTTGCCGACCGTGTGTCCGCCTTTTATATCCCGCTTCAACAACAGCCGCAATTCATGGACTGTCTTGAAGACCACGTGAGCGATCGCCTGACGACCCTCCTCGCCCCTTCCATGAGTTCGTCTGAGATTGATGAGCAAGAGGTCATGCTCTCAATGGGGCAAGCCGTTGCGGAAAGCCGGGAGATTTATGAAAAATACAAGTTTGTGTACTCCGAAGATTCCAAAGCGCGGAATGCCTTTTTCCAACATGCAGCGGAACGAGTGGCCGGGAGCGCAGGCTCCTCCAACAATCAAGCCATTATTTCAGCGGCAACCTTATGTACCAGTGCAGTCATTCCTGCTATGACAGCCCTTTTTGAGGGCAAAACTGGGCAAGAATCTTCGGAGCCTGCTCCCTCTCAAACGGAGACTTCTCCCACCAGCTCTGACACTACCACTTCGGGGCCAGGAACCTCAGAGCCCTCCACGCCTGGACCGCAAGCCATCAAGCTCATTAGCGTGATCTCAAGTATCTCAGGGGAGGAATTCGAAACACGCTGGGGATTGTTTCCTCAATTTCAAAAAGACCTACGGCCGGAACACGTGAAGGAATTAACTACTCATATGAACCGGGTTGCTCAAATCCTGGGTGACCGATTTGCCGTACTCTCCTCAAAGCTCTCTGAAAAATCAAACCAGCCATCTGGCAATGCTTAGGAGCCTGTCCCAGATTAGACGGATCTACTGCGGATGCACTGAATTTGGCCAGACCTTCCGATCCTTTTCGTTAGCCCAACTATTCATCTCATAATGATCGAAATATCTGACTCAAACCAGGCCACCCTCGTGACGATCGCTCATCTCGAACAGGCTCTTCGCCAACCGTCTTCCCCGCCTTAAGTCTCCTTGTTGATGTACC
>JADFRB010000233.1 GCA_022561525.1 Nitrospinota bacterium | reverse complement strand
CAGCTATGGTGAGGGTATTTCGATTGAGGTCCGTTCAAAGAGGGCCCGAAGATTGGCGCGATATGGTCCAAGGTATTTTCCCTCAGGTCCTCATAGGCGAGCCGAGATGGACTCCAGCATGGTGGCCACGACTTCATCAACGGTCAAAGATGAAGAATCAATCACGACGGCATCGGCAGCCGGAACCAAGGGGGCGATATCCCGTGACTGGTCGCGCGTATCGCGATCATGAATTTGGTTCCGAATATCTTCCTGGTTTCCGCCATGTCCGGCTTGACGGCTTTCTTGATACCGCCGTGTTGTTCGGGTATCAAGATCAGCCTTCAAAAAAAACTTCACATCGGCATCAGGAAACACGCGAGTTCCCATATCTCGCCCTTCCGCAACGATTCCACCTGTTTGACCAAACCGTTGTTGAACAGGCAATAACCAGTCTCTGACCTCTGGCATAGCAGCCACCGTTGAGGCGACGCGAGTCACCTCGGGATCTCGAAGATAGGCAGTCACATCTTGGGAATCTACGATGGTGCGAGTAGTGTCGTCTTCTAATGTCACATGCAAGTCCATCTGTTGCAAGAGGTTTTGTATCGCAATAGAGTCGGAGTAATTGGTTTCTGAGACCTTCGCTTTCCATGCTACCGCACGATACAACGCGCCAGTATCTAAATAGATATACCCGAGCTTGGTGGCTAACGCTCGAGCAGTCGTACTCTTTCCGGCCCCAGCAGGACCATCAATAGTAATGACTAACCGTCGCGTTTTGGCAGACGCCTTCAAGATTCTCGTCTAAAATATCGATTATTATAGGATTCAATTGGAATTTGTCAATAATTCCAATAGCTTGCCATGAAAACCCGGGAAGGATGTTTCAATGCAATCAGTATCGTCGATCACGGTAGGAGACTCGGCGGTCAATCCGGCAATCGCGATGGCCATGGCCACGCGATGATCCCCGTAACTTTGACAATGTCCACCTTGAAGGCTCGATCCCCCCTGAACCACAAACCCATCCGGCGTTTCCTCAATGGCGACATTGAGCTTTTTCAGCTCGGTGGCCATGGCCTGAATACGATCTGTCTCTTTGACGCGAAGTTCCTCCGCGCCGGTGACGGTGGTTTTTCCTTGTGCCAGCGCAGCCGCCACACAGAAGATCGGAAATTCATCAATAGTTGTAGGGACTTGCGAAGCACCTATGGCAATACCATGGAGAGGAGCGGTTCGGATCACAAGGTCGCCTACGGGTTCGCCCGACTCATCCCGTTGATTGTCAATCTGAATGTTGGCGCCCATTTCGGTGAGAATATCGAGGATACCGGTTCGGGCTGGATTTAACCCGATATTAGGAATCCTGACCTCTGAATCTGGAACAATCGAGGCCCCGACAATGAAAAATGCCGCGGCGGAAAGATCCCCAGGAACGAAAAGGTCTTTAGCCTGAAAAGATTGCCCGCCTGTTACACGAATCGAATTCCCCTCCACATCAAACGGGATGCCAAAGAACCGAAACATCCGCTCGGTATGGTCGCGGGATTGCAACGGCTCGGAAAATCGTGTTTCCCCTTCAGCAAAAAGTCCGGCCAACAGGACTGCGGATTTGATTTGGGCACTCGACACGGGGGAGACATAGTCAGATCCTTTTAATCGCGAACCCGTCACGGCCAGCGGAGCTAAATTCCCTCCTTTTCGTCCTTGGATGTGGGCGCCCATGAGTTGAAGGGGTTTCACAATGCGGCCCATGGGCCGACTTCGCAAGGAGGCATCACCGGTCAGGACCGTGAAGAACTGTTGTCCCGCCAACACTCCGGTGAGGAGGCGAAGCCCGGTGCCGGAATTACCACAATCCAAAGGTTCCGCAGGTTCCGTGAGCCCCCACAATCCTTTTCCAGAAACATGGACTTGGTCGGGTTCAATTTCTATTGGAATTCCCAGCTTCTGTAATGCTGAAAGGGTATTCAAGCAATCTTCGCCTCGACAATAACCACGGATCGTCGAGTCTCCCTCAGCCAAGGCACTGAGAATCAGAGCCCGATGGGTGATCGACTTATCCCCTGGAACGTGAACGGTTCCGCGAAGAGGACCTTTGGGTGTGATGGTCAGGGAACTCATTTCAAGCGTTGCCGAGCGTCGCGGGCTTTGGCGATTTCGTGTTCAATCCCGGAGCCGTCGTGCTCTTTAATATAGGTCTTCATTCGACCCAAATGTTGTTCAAACGCTTCGATCATCGGAATCAGATTGTCCCGATTCCATAAAAAAATGTCTCGCCACATCTCGGGTGAACTAGCCGCAATCCTGGTCGTATCTCGAAGTCCGCCACCGGAAAAATCCAACAGGTTCGTATCACCTTTGGTCTGTTCCTGTAGATCACTGAGGGCATTCATTAAGGAAAAGGCGGCAACGTGGGGCAAGTGACTCACGGCTCCCAAAACCCAATCGTGTAAAAATGGATCGATCGATCGCACAGTCGAACCCACCGCTTCCCAAATCTGTTGAATCTTGTATAACGCCTCAGGATTGGTGTTGGTCGTGGGGGTCAACAGACACAAGGCATTCTGATACAAATCCAGACAGGCCACCCCCACGCCGGACGTTTCTTTCCCAGCAATCGGATGCGCACCGACAAAGTGAACCCCGGCAGGCAAGAGCGATTCTGACTGCTCGACGAGTGGGCCTTTCACGCTGCCCACGTCACTGACAATGGTTCCTTCAGCAAGAAGGCCCCCCCATTTTTTCAAGTGCGAAGCATAGCTTTCGACAGGTGTGGCTAAAATCACCAGGTCGGTTCCTGGCATGGCACGTTCAGGGTCTTGCTCGTACCGGTCGATAGCGCCGAGCTTGATGGCCAATTCTAGGTTCTCAATCGTTCGGCCCACCCCAACGACATGATCGGCCAGTCCGTCTCGTTTGAGAATCATGCCTAGAGATCCGCCGATGAGGCCGACCCCGACGATCGTAACCTGTTTAAAGTGCACGGTCATAGAACAAAGGTATCTCCTATCTCATATCTCGTGGGAAAACAAAATATAAAGACAAGATACTGTTAATGGATTGCGACTGACAATGCTAGACTCGTATCTCATAAAAAGACAAGATGCGAGATACGAAGGACGAGATGCGAAACAGTCTGTTTATAATTCTCGTCCCACGGCTTCGGCAATTTTTTTGAGATCGCCCATGAGTTCTTTGAACCGGTGAGGTTTAAGGGATTCTTCGCCGTCGCACATGGCGCATTCTGGATTGGAGTGGACTTCGATCAATAGCCCATCGGCGCCAGCGGCAATCGCGGCCTTTGACAGCGGGGCCACAAGATTCCACTTACCGCAGGCATGGCTGGGATCCACGATCACAGGCAGGTGAGACAATTCCTTCAAGGCCGGCACTGCCGAGAGATCCAAGGTGTTGCGATAATGTGTTTCAAAGGTTCGAATGCCGCGTTCACACAGCATGACGTTTCGGTTTCCACGCGACATGATATATTCCGCCGACAGTAAAAATTCTTTAATCGTGGCCGACATACCGCGTTTTAACAAGACCGGCTTGTCATACGCCCCCACCTCTTTGAGCAACTCGAAGTTTTGCATGTTACGAGCGCCGATTTGAATAATGTCGGCTTTTTCTAAAAACACATCGGTGTCACGAGGATCGAGGATCTCGCTGACGACAGGAAGACCGGTTTGCTTCTTGGCCTCGACGAGAAAGTCCAGCCCTTCTCGGCCCAACCCCTGAAACGAATACGGTGAGGTCCGCGGTTTGTAAGCACCGCCCCGTAAAATACATCCACCCGCAGCTTTTACTTCCCGGGCAATGCCGACGGTGATTTCCAATTTTTCCACGGCACAGGGTCCAGCCATAATCGTGAGGAGCTTCCCTCCGATTTTGATCCCATCGACATCAATGACCGTATCGTGTTTTTGAAATTCCCGGCTGACAAGCTTCCAAGGCGCCATGATCGGAGTGACGCTTTCAACGCCTGGGAACACACTCAAGGGTTGGTTGTCCAGCAGGCGCTCATCCCCAATCACCCCGATGATGGTGCGCTCTTCGCCATGAGAGATTTGCGATTTGAGACCAAGTTCTCGTAGACGATCCGTGACATGATCAATGTCTTCTTCTGTCGCTTGAGGTTTAAATACGATAATCATGAGTAGTGTTCCCCTGATCAGATGGGAGTCCCTTGAAAAAATCCGCCAGCTGCGTTCTCGGGGCTTTGTCGTCCTCACGTACTCCATGTACGCTCCGGGCGCCAAATCCCCTGCGGCCTTGCTGGACGAATCTTTTCAAGGGACTCCTGAAGGTCATTGTTCGATAACTTTTTTGAGTGCCCTCAAGAATCGAGTGTTTTCCTCGGGCTGACCGATCGTCACGCGAATCATGGAGCCGCGAATGTGACGAACAATCACACCTTCCTTCAGCAGATGATTGAAAATGTCATGTCCGTCCCGGCCGGTAT
>JADFRB010000232.1 GCA_022561525.1 Nitrospinota bacterium | reverse complement strand
TTTCACGCCATCGTCTAAGGTCGCCAAAACCGTTGGGTTGCCCTGAAAAAACGCTTCAAGCTCTCGCAGGTGCATCGGTTCAAGACGATCAGGTTGACAGCTCACACTCTCAATCTCTCCTTGAATGTTAATCGTATAGTCATAGGACCCGGAATGAATAAAATTGACATGGACCGATACATGAGCACCACACTCGCTTTCCAATAAAAATGACCCAGCCTCATCGGCATCCCCCAACATTCCATGATGACTCACATGTGCTCCGACCACCCTCATGTTCCCAAGCAAGTACTGTGCGGTATCCAAAATATGAGATCCACTTTCCAGGACCACATGTCCATGGTAACGGGGCAACCATTCCCGCGCCCACAACTGCACCACATGAATGGGACCGATGGCACCACGGACAATTTCTTGTTTGAGATGTTGAACTGCAGAGTTAAACCGCCAATTAAAACCCACAAACACTGATTGGTGTGATGAAGGCGACAACAGTGCACGAACTAACGCTAGTTCTTCCGGCAACACCAGCGGTTTTTCTACAAGAATTGCCGGCACCCGATACTCTAATAACTGTCGAAGGGTGGCGTAATGACATTGCACAGGAGAAGCCACAAGGGCATGGGAAAAATAGCCTTCCCCACAAGAAGCCATTGCCTGTTCAACAGTATGAAAGTCAGCTTCCTGTTTTGGGTCAGGATCAACGGTGACGATCCGTGCGCCTAAAACGTGGGCATTCTGTTCATGCTTTCTCCCAATGGACCCTCGTCCAATAAGAAGGAATTTGCAATCTATTTCCTGATTCAAATTATTCATATTTTTTAACACGTCACATATGGGAGCCGTTTATTCGAACGAAGCTAAGCGTGCGTACGCTACAACCTCTCGACCAATGCCTTGTTGCGCAAATGCCTGGTATGTACGTTGTTTCCATTCAGCACAACCAATTTTTGTCAGGTTCAATTCCATGTTTTTCCTTTGCCGGTGAACCATGCGCCCCATGGAGGAATCTCCGACATAGTTCATCCCCATCAGCAGAAACAATTCAATCGGAAACGTGGAGCTTCGGGAAAGAATGTCGAACCCCTGGTTTTTCAACAATGTCAGCAACGATTCATGATCAAAATAATTAATATGATGCGGTGGCGCGAGCCACCAGGGCTCAAAGTTCATGGTCGTTCTCAATGCCTTTTGAAGGGGATTATAATCATTGGGAACAATGACACACAGAATGCCTCCAGGTTTGAGTAATTGAGTAACGATCGATAACAAAGAAGCAGGATTCGGGATATGTTCCAATACCTCATGCAAATAGACCACATCGAAAGTACCCAACGATTTCACCAAGGCCTCATCCACAAACCCTTCTCGAACATCTAACCCAAGGTCTCGGCTATGAGCAGCCGCACGCGTTGACGGCTCAACTCCAAGAGTGTTCCACCCACGGGCCTTTCCTCGAAGAAGAAAATAGCCTGGCCCAGAGCCAATATCTAAAAGACTTCTTGATTCCCCTGGAAGTTGAGACTCTAGGTAGTCATAGCGTTCGTCATAGACAAGATTCCACCAATCCAAATCTTCCAGATGTTCATCCAAATACAAGGGTTTTTCATGAGAATAATAATCTTCACGATAGACCTGCTCTAATTCTTCTTGAGTGGGAATCGGCACGACATGTTTGTAACCACAAGACAGGCACTCAATCACATCAAACTCATTGACACGATCAAGCACCAAGCCACTATGTTGCTGCCACTGCCTGCTGGATTCCATTTCGTTCCTTTATTCCCCGAACGAGTTTTTCCGCAATCCTGGTCACGCCTAAACCATCAATTGAATTGTCATTCGTGCCTGGTTGGTCGATGCTAATCTCCAACGAAGAGTTCGAATATTTTTCGATTGCCAGGGCTAACTCCTCATCAGTCACTTCACTACCCAGACCCAAGGACACACCAAAGCCTGCCTGCATATATCGTGATGCGGATTCTACATGGTCAGGTGTTCCACACAGATACATCCCAAATCGTTTCAAGGCCGCAGCCTCATAGGCCGTATTTCCAAAAGCCCCTACGACCAAATCAGACTGATGAATCAGCTCCGGAAGATTTTTGATATTCGAATAAATTTTCATTTGATCCTTCAACCCATTCACGAGTTTCTGCAATTCTTGGTGAGCTGAAAACCCTGGGCCAAGAACGACTCTCACTTCAATGTTCTTCCTCACCCTTTGACAAGCCCGAATAGCTTTGAGCGTAAACCCATGCGGATCACTTCCACCCATGGTCACAAGAACTTGCACTCTTTCTTGTTGGGGTCTGGGCAAATTTCGTAATTCCTGAATATCGCGTCTCAATAACACCCACTCCCACCCCACAAAACGCTGACCAGGACTTCCTCTCCAATCAATACGGTCGAGTTGCGGCACTGGCGGGAAAAAGCCCAAGTCTGCCGACAAACACCGGGGACTGATATCATCGATCACAGCTACTACCGTTCCGCTTTCTCGCAAGGAGTCCATCGCATGTCGGGGAAAGTCATCACGAATATCAAACACCACCATATCTACTGGGGCACGACGAATCAGACTTAGGGGCCAGGTGATATCTTGTGCCTGTATTTCATGACTAGGCGTGAGCACTGAATACCCGTGAGTTCGCGCCATATCAATTCCTTCAGGACCATATCGCATAAGAAACTTCACCCGACATTCATGAACAGAACACAGTTCATCTGCTAACGCTAGGCAGCGAATCACATGCCCAAAGCCAACATCATAACTTCCATCACATCGAATTAGAATGATTGGTGAAGTGTCCGGGCCCATGTCTTCTGACTCTGCGATAGTTGAGAATGACAGAATGATAAATGACCACGGTCTGCATCATCATGTCAGACGATAAAATCCTTTTTGCGCTGGAGGGCCTTTTAAGCGTCGCTCCACATCACCCCAGGCCACGGCTTCGGCAATCGTTAAAAACGCATCCGATACCGCTTCCAAATATTCGGCAATATCATCAATCTCATGGGCATAGGACGGTTTGAACTGGTCGCAAGCCAGGAAACCCTTCTCCAACATCAATTGGGAAAACAAGGTCGTCAGGTTATTTTGATCGCTATGGTGAAACCCAAAATGCGCTAAACTCGGCAGGCCATCCAAGTAGATTTCAAGCCCAACATGTTCCGCAGCCTTTTGCCATCCCATTTTGACCATATTCCCAATCATGATCAGATGGGAGGCGACGTGTTCGCGTCGATGCTTCCGAATGGTGGCTAACGCAGCCACGGGTCCGATTCGTTCCGTCCAATTTGTACTGCTGATAAAGGTGCGTTGCGCCGACTCCATCACCGTCGATATGCCAAGAACCGCGGCCATGGGATATCCATTCGCCATACCTTTGGCGAACACCGCAATATCCGGCGCCACCCCCAACAGGAGATGAATGCCTCCGGTGGTCATCCGAAACCCGGTGGTAATTTCATCAAAGATCAACACCGCGCCGGTTTGTCTGGCCAAATCCCGAACATTTTCCAAAAATCCGGGGTCAGGACTCTGGCCCCGTTGCGGTTCCATCACAATCGCCGCCACATCGTCTCGATGTTCATCCACAATCTTTCGCAATTGATCGATCCGATTATAATGAAAGGGCAAGGCAGTCCCCCGTAACCCTCTGGGCACCCCGGCCGGCTCTAACCCTGGAAGCAAATGACCGTCAAGCGCATCGTCCTCACCAAGATTCGCGGCTAGGTACCAGTCTGACCACCCATGATAGCCACAAAAGGCCACCTTCTCTCGTGCGGTATGTGCCCGTGCGATACGCACCGCAATCGCCATGGCTTCCCCACCGGTCTTGGCATAACGCACCATCTGAGCCCAGGGATGCAGTTCACACAATAATTCGGCTAATTCCACTTCTTCCGGTGCATTGAGCGTACACATTACCCCATTGTCCACCGCCGCTTTGACCGCCCCATCGACTTCAGGATCGGCATAGCCCAACACACAGGCCCCAACCCCCATGAGGCTCATATCTTTATACACGTTGCCGTCGAGATCGATGACGTCAATGCCCTTCGCCTGGGCATAATACACAGGCCACTGCTCGGGCAAAAATGATTCCGGCCGCTTGGACAACAATTGCGTGCCTCCGGGAATCAGCCGTTTGGCCTTGTCATACAATCGTTGTCCGGAAGATTTCCGTTCAGGAGAAACCGCAAGAGGAGATGAATGAGAAAGGGTAACCATACTAACTCCTTGGGACCTGAGAGAAAATATCTTGGACACTCTCGCGCCAAGGTTTGGGTCGGATTTGGACGGAACGATTGAGAAACACCCGAGGCATAGCACAGCTATGGTGAGGGTTTTTCGATTGAGGCCCGTTCAACCTAGAAACGGCAGTTGGGCGCAAAAAAGACGTGTAAGAAATTGGGGTGCATGGTGCAATACAAAAAGTCGAG
>JADFRB010000231.1 GCA_022561525.1 Nitrospinota bacterium | reverse complement strand
AACACGTCGGTGGTGTGGCAATACATATTGCCGGCCAAGCGCCCCGTGGGCTTCAACCGCTGGTGATTGATGCGGTGGCCGTCGATGATGTCGTCGCGAACGTGGACCAGGACCACCTCGCCGATGACCAGACCGTGTTCATGGTCTCCTTCGCCCAGCGGAATTATCTGGTTGAGCTTGCATTCCAGGTTCACGGGTGATTCGGCCACCCTGGGAGGCCGGACCAGGTCCGAGGGCGCGGGCGAGAGGCCGGCGATGTCAAACTCGCTCTCCTCCGCCGGGTATTCGGCGGCGGTCATGTTCATGGCCTCGGCGATGTCGTCCACCACTATGTTGACCACGAATTCGCCGGTGCTCTCGATATTGGCCAGGGTGTCTTTTCGCTTGTCCCCCGCGTGGCGGGACGACGAGAAGATCACCGTGGCCGGGTTGTAAGAGACAACGTTGAAGAAAGAGTAGGGCGCCACGTTCAACACACCATCGAGGGAAATGGTGGACACAAAGGCGATGGGGCGGGGCACCACCACGCCGGTGAGAACGCGGTTGAATCCCTCGAAGGTCTTCGGGTCGATTTTCAAGGTGCTACCTCCGTGATAGATAGGCAGATTATAATCGGAAAGTACAGCACCGCCAAATCGCTCCGGCGGAAAATGACCGCTTGCCCCTTGCCGGGCCGCCGGCGCAATCAATGGCTTTTGACATTCAAACAGGCCGCTGCTAATGTTGAAAACAATCTGCTGCCGGGGGAATTCGTCCATGGGTTGGGCCGAAACCATCGTACAAGCGTTGAAAAACTGGGACACGTCTTTGATTGCCTACGTGCCTGACATATCGATCCACCAGGTGACCAGCCTCATCGACGCTGACCCCTTTTTCCACCTGGTTTCCGCCACCCGGGAAGAAGAGGCCATCGGCCTCTCCGTTGCTGTATAGTTCAATCCTCTTTTCCTCATTTCACTAACCGTTCCCAGTGCCATTTCGTAATCCCTATTGCATCTCTTTGGATTCCGGTTGTATCTAAATCGATACAGTCTGGTTGTTGCGCGACTGTATTCATTCCTTCGAAAAAGAAGTGTTGATTCCTTATCAGGCAACGAGTCGAAGATCCAGGGAGAGAGTAATGGGAGTTTTTCTGGCCCCATTTTTTGCGTAGGGAGTAGTATGTTCCTTGCTCAGAGCAGTTTCCAGATTGTTCACTCTCAATTATTTGACCAAGAGGAGGTTGAGTTATGCCTGTATCCATGTCGCAAAAATCGTATTCGCCAAAACTACGCGACCACATGTACCCTGGAGACATCATTGCCTTTGGCGGTAAAACGCAATTCAGTCGAATCATCAAATGGTTCACCGGCTCTCCGGTCAGCCATGTTGCCATTTTATTGAAAACCAGGCGGCCGGAGGCCAAGACTGATGGGTATTATAATCAAATCATTGAATCCACGATGAAAGATGATAAAAGTGGAGTCATTGTGTCGAAATTATCGCGTGCGGTTAAACAATACAAAGGGGAAATCTGGTGGTTGCCACTCAGTAAAACGGTTCGAGATAAGCTTGACTTGGACAAGTATTTTGATTGGTTAGAAAAACAAGAGGGCAAAAAATATGATATAGGGCAACTTATCCCCTGTGCCCTCGATTTTCTTGGGCCTTTGACCAGAACGCAAGAAGATTATGAAAAGTTGTTTTGTTCGGAATTAGTTGTTGGAGCATTAAAAGCCGGCGGGGCGATTCCGAAGAAAGTGAACGCCTCAGAGGTGACACCGAAGGACTTGATGAGTTGGAATATTTATGCCAATACCTATGTCCAACTGAAAGGGGCCAGGACGGAAATCAGCGAATTAAATTCCAAGCCCGTCACTAGTTCGTAGTTGCTGGCTCTGGATAGCTTGTCCGACTTGTGGTGTGATAAATCCTGGCCCTTCCTCAAAGGCCGTTAGCTTTTGAAGAACTGTTCTGTGAGAGCTCACGGACATTGTGGCAAATTTGGGAACCTTTCGTGGGACCGAACTACTTTGGAATTGAAAAACAGTACAAGAACTGATCACGCCCTGCTCACAATCAGGTGATCGTGCTATGATCGTGAATGTGTGAATGATGAAGGATGATAAATGCCGTGATACCAGGGATTGCCGGAACTGAAAATCGAGTTCGCCAATTGCGTTCGCAGTTAGTCCAGCAGGGCCTATCTGGGTTTATTATTCCGCACGCCGATGAATATCAAAATGAATATCTGCCCGCTTGTGCCGAGCGGCTGGCGTGGCTCACGGGTTTTACAGGTTCGGCCGGAACGGCGGTGGTATTGTCAAGTCAAGCCGCGGTCTTTGTTGATGGTCGCTATGTGTTGCAAGTCCGCAATCAAGTTGACCTTGGTATCTTCAAACCTCAGCACATTTCGGAGGTATCGGTGCATGACTGGTTACCTTCCGTGTTGCAACTTGGAGACACACTTGGCTATGACCCCTGGCTGCATACGCCAAAGGAAATACACAAGCTTCGCCAAGCCTGTGCCCGTGTTCAGGCTGAGCTCATTCCCTGCCAAACGAATCCCATTGATGCTATTTGGATAGATCGGCCCCAACTTCCTTGTGCTCCGGTTGTTCCCCATTCGATACTGTATGCGGGGCAATCTTCCGAGGAGAAGCGCAAAGAATTGGCTCGGAAACTCAAAGACGATCGCATTGATGTGGCGGTGCTCACGGCTCCCGATTCGATTGCCTGGTTGCTGAATATTCGAGGGGGTGATGTTTCTCATACCCCACTGCCTCTGGGTTTTGTCTTGGTGCGAAGCGATAAATCGGCTATGCTTTTTTTTGATGGTCAAAAAGTTGGGAAGCCTTTACGGGATCATCTTGGGCCGAGTGTGGTGGTGGCTTCCATCGAAGAGTTTGGACCGGCTCTGGAACAAATTGGGAGAGACAAGAGCCGAGTGTTGTGTGACCCACAACGAACAGCGAGCTCGGTTTTTGATCAACTAGAAAAGGCAGGCGCCGAGGTCGTCGAAGGGGAAGACCCCTGTGTTCTCCCAAAGGCCTGTAAAAATCCTGTTGAAATTACGGGCACAAGAGAGGCGCACAAGCGAGACGGCGCGGCTGTGTGCGAATTTCTTGCGTGGTTGGCAAGGGAAGCACCTCAGGGGACCGTGACTGAGCTTGATGCGCAAGCCTACCTTGATTCCTGTCGGGAACAACAGGTTTTATGGAAAGACCTGAGTTTCCCTACGATTTCTGCTGGAGGACCCAACGGGGCCATTGTCCATTATCGAGCCATGGTTGAAACCAATCGGCCACTTATACCTGATACTTTGTATTTGGTTGATTCCGGCGGGCAATATTTGGATGGGACGACGGATATCACACGGACCGTAGCAATCGGCATACCAACGTCGGAGCAGCGTGAGTGTTATACACGAGTGTTAAAGGGCCATATCGCGTTAGCCCTGGCCACCTTTCCCAAAGGGACGACGGGCACTCAACTGGATATTTTGGCACGTTGGCCGTTGTGGGAAGTCGGGTTGGACTATGACCATGGAACCGGGCATGGCGTAGGAAGTTATCTTGGCGTGCATGAAGGGCCGCAACGGATTTCCAAAGCATCCAATACCGTGGCGTTAGAGAAAGGGATGATCATCTCCAACGAACCTGGATATTATAAAGCCGGAGAATTCGGTATCCGCTTGGAAAATTTGGTGCTGGTCATACCGGCGGAAACAAGGGGCTCAACGGATCGTGAATGGTTCGCGTTCGAGACGCTCACCGTGGTGCCCTTTGATCGAAACCTGATTGATCCATCGCTCCTCACGTCAAAAGAAATCGATTGGGTGAATGCCTATCATGATCGTGTTCGAGAGACCATCGCCCCATTGTTGAATCCCATCACGCAATCCTGGTTGCGCGATGCCACCACACCTTTACCGTAATTGCGGAAAACGCCTTCATTCCGCACCTTGCACTCCCCCCCTACTGGTATGACACAATCCTCAAAGTCCAATATCGAGATATTGTGTGATGAGTTCAAAGGATAGGAGGAGAGTTTCGTCATGAATATGGAGGAAAAAGATACACAAATTTCAGCCAAAATTCGGGCTCAACTTGGTGATACTGCCAACATTGAAGAGGTTGTAGTCAAAGGGGACCTTTTGCAACTGCATGTCACCAAAGAGTTTTACGAACGATTGGCTGTTGATCGTGAGCGCGGAAGAAAAATTATGTTGGCTTTGATGCAACAAATGAAAGCCCTCACGAATTTAGACGAAGTTACCGCCCGGGTGTATTGTGAAAAAGACAAGATGATCGAAGCCAAAACCAAGAAGTGGGGTGGAGACAATGTCACGTATATGAATGACTTGTAAGATTTGATGATTCTTTCGATGCCTTCCCTGAATCCCCAATGGCTGATGAGTAAAGAATATTACTGATGACCTGATCGTATCAGCTGTGGCCTTCCTGATTGTCCTCACCCTCGTTTCCAGAATTTCCC
>JADFRB010000230.1 GCA_022561525.1 Nitrospinota bacterium | reverse complement strand
GGGATTGATTGCGAGTCAGACGAGGGTGAGAAGCTCTTTGACCGAGTCGTTCTCGATCTTCCGGAACCGTGGCATGTGGTGCCTCATGCGGCGAAGGCCCTCCGGCTAGGTGGCATTTACCTCAGTTTTGTGCCCACAGTGCCCCAAATCACGCAAACAGTCGATGCGCTGAATCACACCCGAGCCTTTGGGTTGATCGAGACATTTGAGTCGTTCACGCGCAACTGGAATATTCAAGGTCGCAGTGTGCGGCCGGACCTTCGCATGATTGCGCATTCAGGATTTATAACGGTCGCTCGACGCGTGGAACAGGTCATGGATGCCCCGTCCGAACCGAGCGAAAACATTTCCCCACAAACCGAGGAGGATGGCGAGACCACACCTGACTGGGATGGCGGGTAGGCGAAACGCAGAGGAGTGAAAATTTCATGGTGTGTCTGCGGTTGTGACGCCATCGAGGTGTATGAAAACCATTCTTATCGCCGATGATGAAGAAGACATTCGTGCCCTTCTTCTCATGACGTTGGAAGATCCGGCCTATCGGCTGATCGAAGCTTCTGACGGTGAATCCGCGCTCAACCTGATTAATACCGACCCCCCCGATGCGGTGATTCTCGATTGGATGATGCCAAAGAAAAATGGCATCGATGTCGCCCGCGCCATGCAAGACGATCCTCGTCTCAAACATATTCCGATCATCATGCTGACGGCTAAAGATCAGCCATGCGATCAAGTGCTTGGTCATGAAGTCGGAGTCTGTGCGTACTTTGTGAAGCCCTTTAGCCCTCTTCGATTGTTGGACATGGTTCAACAACTATTGGTGCAAGCCGAGGCTTAATCATCAGGCTAACCATCCATGAAACTCTCTCCCGAATTCGTGCCAGATGATGATTTAAACACACAGCTTCGTGCGGCCAAGTCGCAGTTGGCCCTTTATGCCAAAGATCTGAACGAACTGCTGGTTCGCGAGCAGAAGAAATCGAGAAAACTCGAGGCGACGAATAAACAGATGCAGGCGTACGCTCAAGATTTAAAAGCTGCGTATCACGCGGAACGCCGAAAGACCTCTGAACTCGAAAAAGCCTACGCCGATACGGTCGTCCGGCTCACGCTCGCGTCACGATATAAAGACGAAGAAACCGGAACGCATATTCAACGATTGAGCCATTATTCCAAGGCACTGGGGTTGTGTGTGGGGCTCAGCGAAGATGAAGCCCAACTCATTTTCGATGCAGCGCCGATGCACGATGTGGGCAAGGTCAGTATCCCGGACATGATTATGCAGAAACGTGGGCCTTTAGATGAGCAGGAGTGGGAAATCGTCAAACGACACCCGGTATTCGGAGCCAATCTGTTAGCAGGATCACCCTCACAGTTGTTAGAGACCGCAAGGATCATTGCGCTGACGCATCATGAACGCTGGGATGGGACGGGCTATCCCCAAGGTTTGAAGGGGAACGATATTCCTCTGGGCGGGCGCATGGTTATGTTGGTCGATACGTATGACGCCTTGCGCAGTCGACGGCCGTATAAGCCGGCGTTCACCCATACCAAGGTGTGCGACATCATCCTTCATGGCGATGACCGAACGCAGCCCACGCATTTCGATCCACAATTGCTTGAGGCGTTTCGAGAAATCCACGAACAGTTTGACGTGATTTTTTCAGAGATCGCGGAGGAGGGAATGGCTGAAGGCTGAAGGCTGAAGGCTATCACTCATAATATGATCCCCCCTAACAGCCTTCAGCCTATCCACCTGAGTTACGGCTGCTGATGAATTACCGACGGACCGTTTGAACGGGATACCCAGCCTCGGCCCAGGCATTCATGCTGCCTGCCACATTATAGACGTGTTTATACCCAAGGCTGGCCAATGTTTCGGCGGCAATATTGCTTCGGTGTCCAGACTGACAGTACACCACAATGTGATCGTCGAAACGTGCGCCGATTTCCTGATGCCGCGCACCGATTTCCCGAAAATCAATGTTCAGGTCGGTGCCTGGAATAAATCCCATGCTATGCTCATCCATTGTCCGGACGTCAATGAGGGTGAATCCCTTTTGATCGAGGTTTGGAGCTTTGTTTAATCCGCCGTTCAGTTCATGGACGGTGAGCAAGTACGTATCGTTGGCCGCGGATGTTATGCTTCCGTTTGAGAGAACGAATAGACCGCATATGAAGAATATAGTTAAACAAGTCTTCTTGTGAATCATGGAGGCCTCCTAGATTCAACGGGGTGAATCTGTTTTTTGGAGAATCAACAACACGAGGGTCAAAGTTCGTGATAACGTATCGTAAGCCCAGACTTTACCACTGGTCAAGCGCCTGGATCCTCAGTGGGGTATTTCTATTGTCGGGATGTGAGGGGGGGCTACAGATGGTTCGCGAAGGCGATCGCACGGGTGTGATGACGTATCTCTACAAAGGAACAGACGGCCATATGTTCACCCCACTTCGAGGAAAAGCCTTTCAAAACATTCGAGAGTTTTGTCGCGGGCCGTTCAACGTAGTGCGTGAAGGGAAAACCAAGGGTCGCCAACGGGTGGCGGAAGGGGTAATCGGGTCGGACATCATTGTTGAAAGCTGGTGGGGCATTCGGTTCCACTGCGTGGATGGGTAAGCCTAGCCGAAGAGCCTGCCTCCACGGAGGCGAGGGGCCGTGAACGGCGTACTCTTGGACGTAAAGCGTGAAGCGGAGGGAAAAAGAGCCGTGGTGTTTTTTCCACGGAAAACGGATCACCCATTACGGATCACGAATCTGGCAGTGCGGGTCGCGCCGATTTTAAATCGTCCAAGGTTAACAGACTTATTAGCGACACACCTTCTGCTTCGACTGTGTGTTTGCCATCCTGTTCCTGTCGATCCACGATGACCATTGCATGGGATGCATGAAGCTTCGCCTCCTCCACGGCACGAAGAGCTTGCAAAATTGACCCACCGCTGGTCAGGACATCATCGACAACTAGCACCCGATCATTGGCGTTCACAGCACCTTCAATCCGTTTCCCTAGCCCATGGTCTTTCGCCTGTTTTCGGACGAAAAACGTGCGGTAGATTCTCGAAGGTTGAGTCGCGAAGGCATAATCGGATATAGCTGTGGCTAGGGGAATGGCGCCCATCTCCAAGCCGCCTACGGCTTCAAACGAGAGGTGGTGAATGGCTGCACAAGCCAGGGTGGCCACGAGCCACCGGGCATCGGGGTGAGCTAACAGAGCACGGCAGTCCACGTAATAGGGACTCTTCTTCCCCGAGGCCAGGAGAAATCCCTCATCGGGGTCCCATTGAAACGCTTCGTACTTCCAGAAAAACGCTGCCAGTTGTTCTTTGTACATTGAAAAGAGGTGCCGGTTGAATGAATAATGTTCACCTTTTCTAGCATTCAACGATCAACAAAGGCAAAGGTGAACCTCATGGCCTCGAAACACGCGGTGATGGAGACACTCAAAGATGTTTAGAATTAGAAAACGCCCCTTAAAGCCCGAGAAAGAGCCGGAGCTGTACAACGTGTTGGAGAATTACACGGATTTTGATCCTCCAGGAAATGTCATGGTGTGTGCCATGACCTGCGACGAAGACATCGAGCATCATGCGAAAATCCTGGGGGGAAGTTATGGGATTCCCGTTGAAGACATCCAGTCCCTGCTGGAGGCCGGTGGGCTGTATACATACCCGGAGTCAGGAGGTGTGGTTACACGGGGGTTGTTTGTGTGCAAGGTTGATCCGACAGGAGAGGCGCCCAAACAAACCTGGGTACTAGATTTACAGCAAACAGCAGAAACCGAACAGTTGGCGCGGTTTTCAGACATTACTCTGATTGAAGCTGCCGAGCGTGTGTTTTATCGTGGCTTGCCCAAAGAATTGCAAACACGACTCACACAAAAAAATCTGGGGCTGGATTATTCCAAGCTCGATCGGTCCGTGGCCAAAGGTGGAGATATCACCTATATCGATTTTCGAAAAGATTGGTCCCCGTATTTCAAACGCAAATGCACCATGCCCAACGGATCAATGGTAGAGACCGGAGGCATTCAGGAATTCGCGACCTTGCATGGGATCACGGTTTCGCAAGCCGAAGAGCTGATGGATCAGGGCGGGACACTCGAAATTGAAGATGGTGTGCTCGCATGCCAGGTGATCAACAACCAACCCACCGTCGCGCGATTCAATAGCAAACAATACGCCAAAGCCAAAGAGTTAATGGAATCCAAAGACCTGCACATCATGGATGCACTCAGTGAGATGGCCTTCAATGATCCAGTGTTGATGGGGGCACTCCGAAGAGCGGAAGGAGAAAACTAGTCAGCTAGGGGCTGTTCAAAAAGCATGCCCTCGCGGAGGCGGCGGGGCGTTGTCTGACCCGCCCAACCCAGGCGCGCCAAGACGCGCCCTTCCACAGGCAAGGCCGCAGGGACACCTGGCCACCGTAGCCACTTCGGCGGAGTAGGCTTGACGCGAGGAGGGTACTTGAGTACGTGAGCA
>JADFRB010000229.1 GCA_022561525.1 Nitrospinota bacterium | reverse complement strand
ACTTGGCAAGATCTTTGAGCCGTTGAGTTTGAACCGCACCCACCTTGAACACATGCGAAGCCCCTCGGTCCGTTCGGGTCACTGGTCGTGGGTGATCAATTGGAAGATGCAGGACAGGCAATTCGCCATCGAGTTGCTTCTGCCAATAGGTCCAGAGCCGTTCCCCTTCAGGACCAGTCATTTGGTTAGCTTGCCATTGAACATAATCTGTGTAGGCCCACTTCAATGGTGGAAGCGCGGCCAACCTCCCAGCACGCTCCGCTTCATAAAGTGCACGCAGTTCGTCCACCAGGATGGTCAAGGACCACAAATCAGTCACAATATGATGAGCCACCATGAGGAGAAACTGGCCCTGCACCGATTGGGCAACCAGGGTGACTCGAAATAAGGGTCCGTTTTGAAGATCAAAGGGGCGGTGCGCTTCTTCCACAAGGAAAGAGTCCAACTCCATGGAACTCCAAGTCGAAGCATCAAGTGAGTGGAAGTGGCACTGCTGGAAGGCATGAATTTTTTGAAAAGGTTGCCCATTGCGCTCATGAATCGTTGTACGCAAACAAGGGTGCCGATCAATCAATCCCTGGAGCGCTCGCTCCAAATCCGGAATATCGAGGTCGCCATGTATCCGGGCAGCCATAGGAATGTTGAACGCGGCGGTGTGCGGCGCTTCCTGGTGAAGGACCCACAATCCTTGCTGACCATATGAAAGTGGGTGTTCCTCCTCAGTCCCTGATGCCAAAGGAAAGCTGGTTTCGGTTGATGCATGAAGCGTATTCATTCGGTTGGCTATCTCAACGGCGAGATCTTCAATCGTCGGACCTCCGAGCAATTGGGAAAAAGAAAGGTCCACGCCAAAAGTCAGATCGAATTGACCCTTCAGTTCCATGGCCATGATTGAGTCAAGGCCAAACGAGCTCAACCGTTCATGGAAGCCTAATTGCGAGGGATCAAGGCCAACGAGGCGTGCTACCTTCATCTTAAGATAAGACTTGATGACAGCCTGACGCTCGTTACTCTCCAAGTCCAGAAGAATCTCCCGAGTGAGGGGGCTTTCATCCACATTAGAGAACAAGAGTTCCGACATACTACTTGCGATCACCTGTAACCGTTTCGAGAGGAATGCGGCCCGGCAAGCGCGGCGTTGGACCTTACCACTTGAGGTTTTTGGAAGAGTACCTGCCTTGACCAGCACCACCGCATAGACCTGAAGGTCGTGCTCTGCAGAGGCGGCCTGACGGATAGCTCCAGCGATGTCTTTGATATCTGGTCTTTGTTCTTGACGCCCAATTTCCTGAACAACGACAAGCCGTTCCTCGCTCTGGGCCTCCACGGAAAAAGCCGCACCGCACCCCGGCCGCAGAGCGGGGTGACTGCGTTCCACCGTCCGTTCAATATCCTGCGGGTGGTAGTTGCTCCCTCTAATAATGATCAGATCCTTCAGTCTCCCAGCAATGAAGAGCTCTCCGTCTTTGAGAAACCCCAAATCACCCGTTCGAAGAAAGGGCCCTTCTCCGGAATCGGCCAAAAAGGCGCGAAAAGTCCTGTGGGTTGCCTCAATTTGATTCCAGTAGCCCTGAGCCACACTCGGACCAGACACCCAAATTTCACCAACTTGGTTAGAAGCACAGGGAGTTCGCGTTTCAGGGTCAACGATGATGACTTTCATTTCCCCAGTCACGCGCCCGCATCCAACCAATGTCCGAGAACGCCCATCATTTAGGAAAGTTTCCACAACATGGCCTTGTTCCAGCGCGGAGGCCAAAACGGTCGCACATACCAGTGATTCACCCTTGGTGCCTCCTGAAACTTTTAATGTCGACTCAGCAAGTCCGTACGCAGGATAAAAAACCTTCCGGTCGAACCCACAGGGCCGGAAACTTTCCGCGAATCGGACAAGCGTGTCTTTATAAATAGGTTCAGATCCGTTGTAGGCCACACACCAACTCCTGAGATCGAGCACCGATCGTTGTTCCGAGGTGACCTTTCGCACACACAAATCGTAAGCAAAATTTGGCCCGCCGCTATGAGTGCCCCTGTACTGAGAAATGGCTTGAAGCCATCGGAAGGGGTTTTGAATGAACACTGTTGGTGGCATGAGAAAACACCCGCACCCTTGGTATAGGGCCTGTATGATTCCATTCACCAACCCCATGTCATGGAAATGAGGAAGCCAGGACACGGACACGCTCTCAGATGAATAGTCGAACCCTCGTTCAAGGTACGCCAAATTGTGCAAGACATTCCCATGCGTTACCATGACGCCTTTTGGATCTCCTGTTGACCCAGACGTGTATTGAAGATACGCAAGGGTCTCCATTTTCACTATTGGCCACTGCCACTGATCAACTAATTCCCCAGAAAGAGTATTGGTAGCCAGCCACGTCAAAGGCTGCACATTAGACTCTTCCCTTAGGTTACCCTTCAAATTAGTCAGTAACTGTTCCGTGGTCAGAATAACTTTTGCACCAGCATCATCAAGGATCTTCTGTACCCGAGTAAACCTTCGCGGATGACTGACTAAAGGCACAGGAACCGCCACCACACCGGCATACAAACATCCAAAAAACGCGGAAATGAAGTCCAACCCAGGTGGGAAATTAAGCAGGGCTCGCTCTCCCGCCATTCCGAGCTTTTGTAATTGGGCCCCAATGGCACGGGCTTCACTCTCTAATTGGCCAAAGGTGAGATGAGCTGTCTCTACTTCTCCGTCACCGAGAAACGTATAGAGAGGCGCACACCCCTGCCTTTCTGCCCTTACACGCAGCAATTCAACGAGGTTATTCAATTTCATGGGAAAGATCCCCTACCGAGCTGTGACAGCTGTTTCAATCATGGGGGATGGGGAAGTGACACGCGTCTTGATTTCAGTCGGATGGAAGGTGGGAACAATTTCCTGAAGCCATTCAATAACAAAGAAAGGATCTTTCAAGGCAGATGCCTCTTCAAACTCCCTGATTTTCTTCAAGAGATATTTGGATTCGGGCTGTTGGCCATTTTGAACACGGTAGATCTTGTCAACTGATGATGGCTCGACTTTCTCATCTGCCCCGACGAGCTCTTCATAGAGTTTTTCTCCTGGACGAAGGCCGACAAAAGAAATCGGGATTTCCACTTCCGGGATAAATCCAGAGAGTCGAATGAGATTACGCGCCAGATCGATCACCTTTACTTGTTCCCCCATCTCGAGGACATATAAGGCACCTTGCTCGCCCAGAGTGGCGGCTTGGAGAACTAAATGGACCGCTTCTGGGATCAACATAAAATAGCGACGCATCTCCGGATGGGTTACCGTGACAGGTCCTCCCTCCTGGATTTGCGCCTTAAATGCGAGAACCACACTGCCATTGCTTCCCAAGACATTCCCAAATCGAACAATGGTAAAATAGGTTTTGGACCGTTTTGCCATATTCTGCACGACCAATTCGGCCACTCTTTTCGTGGCGCCCATCACACTTGTCGGATTGACCGCCTTATCCGTGGAAATCAAAACGAATCGCTCGACCCCAAAGCGGTCGGCTGACACCGCCACGGTTTGAGTTCCCAGAACGTTATTTTTGATGGCTTCACAGGAATTCATCTCCATCAATGGCACATGCTTATGAGCTGCGGCATGAAAAACGAGCTGAGGACGATGCCTTGCCATAATGTCCTCAAAACGATCCCGGTCCGTCACGTCCCCGATGACAGGATGAACAGGAGGTGCGCCGACCAAGTTCTGCAGTTCGGTTTGAATACTATGCAAACCGTTTTCATACCGGTCATACAACACGAGTTCCCGAGGATTGAAAGCAATAATTTGTCGGCATAATTCCGAACCGATCGACCCGCCGGCACCCGTCACCAGCACACGCTTTCCGGCCACGAGTTCACGCACTCGTTCAGTTTCCATATGAACCGGATCCCGTCCTAACAGATCTTCAATGGCCAGTGGCCTGATTTGAGTGACCCCCACTTTACATTCCAGGAGTTCCCCCACACTGGGCAACGTTTTAATTGGCACATTCCATGACTGCAGCGCCTGGACAATCCGACGGCGCACTGATGAATCCGCCCTGGGAATGGCCAATAGCACCTCTTCGGGGTGAAACATTTCCATCGCTTTTGGAAGATCCTGACATGTTCCAACAACCCTTATTCCGTGAATACGCTGTCCCACCTTCGCCGAATCATCATCAACAAAAGCAACAGGTACATAAAAAGATTCTCCTCGGCGTAGCATATCTCTGACAATCATCTCTCCCGCGTCTCCAGCACCAACAATGAGAACGCGCCTACCCTTTTGCGGCAAGCGAATGCCACGAAAGATTCGTCTGGTTAACCGGATTCCTCCCAGCATTACAAGAAGAAGCAACGCATCGATGAGGATCACGGATAACGGGTAATCATTTCGCCCGAATCCAAACGTTACCAGGAGGAAAAAGGCACTCGAACTGACAATCACAGCACCAGTAATGTTTTTGAGGTCCCACAGACCCGTGTATTTCCATAACCC
>JADFRB010000002.1 GCA_022561525.1 Nitrospinota bacterium | reverse complement strand
ACAATTTTTCTTATGTTTTCTAAAAAACACAACATGGTTCTTCATTCAATACCGCCCCACCAATCCGCCACCGTCATCCCCGCGGTTTGAAGCGGGAATCCCGTCTTCCCGTTTGTCATTTCGACCAGCGGGAGAAATCTAATCCTCCCCCTTGGAAGAGATTTCTCGCTCTGCTCGAAATGACTGGACCGTTGCATTGCCACAGAGCCGCGCACGAGCAACAATGGCGTTGGATCTTTTTCCCGAAACAAAAGGCCTGTCCTGAATTTCGTCGAAGGGACCTCGGCGCCCGGGGCCGAAAGTCTGCATAAATTCACTCCACGACCGTATACGTCTTTTGGCGTAGATTCAAGACCAACCATTACTCGTAATTCCAACAATGCAAAACTTGGCTCTTACACTGTCAGGATTTTTTTCACTGTTGAAATTCCTGCCAACTCGTTGATTTAAAAAGACTCACAAGCAGTCCAGAACAATCTTCCAGAAAAACTGTCGGATATTTTTCCACTATTGAAATCAGAGCTAACATGTTGATTGGACACGATAAATTGACCACACGCAACGATTTCGTTCAAACATGTGTCAAAAAATTTTACAAGTTTGGTGGAAAGTATACACAGCCGAAGCCATGATCTGAAGGACCAAAGTGGCGGAACTGAGCTGAACTGAAAGGAACGAGATGGAATACAGAAAACCCAAATGCGTCCAATGACGAACAACGTCTGAATGGCATACAAATTGCTGAATAGTTCGGATAGATAACACGTAATTTTTACACAACCCTTTGCCTCATTAGGAAGGAAAAACATGAAGAACATACGCATGTGTAGCTTTATCTTAGGTGGGCTCTTGTGCTTGAGCACCCCCGCCTTTGCCTTGTTCGACGGAGATTATGCTCCAGTGAACTGGACAGCAACTACATCAGGGGATGGAGTCATTGATACCAGTGGAGCCCCCGGTTCCATCTCTATGACGAGTAATAATGCTGGAGGCAGTAACCTCAACCAAGATTTCACCATTGCCCTTTTCGCCAATGGTGTGGTCGAGTTTGATTGGGACTTCTCAACAAATGATCAGGATGGGCCTTTCTTCGATCCTTTTGGCTATTTACTCAACACGACCTTTTTTCAATTAACGTTGGACAATGGCGCCGTGAACCAAAGTGGATCAGAATCCATTAACGTAATCATCGGCGATGTTTTTGGATTCCGTGCTCACTCGACTGATGGAATCATTGGTGAGGCCACAACGGTTATTTCTAAATTTTCTGGTCCACTTTCTTCGGGAACCCACTCCCTGCCTGAACCGAGCACCATGATTCTTCTCGGCACGGGCCTCGTCGGGTTAGCGGCCTGGAAACGCAAGAAAGCCGCGTAAGCCACAACGCATCTCACATCTAGTAGAATCTCATGATCCTCGAGCCCCGCATCACCTGATGCGGGGCTCGGTTCATTTTGAGAGTGATTGGTTCAACAGTTTGAAAACTGGTTTGGGTTTTTTTGAATATCTCCACGCCTTCGTACGCGGCGGAGCCTCCGCCGCGCCCAACGCAAGGTGAACAGCCGTTCAGAAAAAGCTACGCTTTGGACCAGACAGTGCTCACTGGCGTGATAGGATTCGTGATGGTGCCAACCGCCAGGTAAGGGTCCAGGAATAGGGAATGAAAAAGCACCGGCAGCAAAAAACCGTTTGGGATTTCGAGCCCTTCAACTTGGTTCAGGCCTCACGAGAAATCTCACACTTTGCTGACCTACCGATTTCTCCCGGGGTCGAAATAACAAACGGACAAACCTGGATTTCCGATTAAGAAGAACAGAAGGAAGGCAAGAGTATTGAGTTGGTCACAGTCTCGTGGTTTATACACTGAACGGAAAGGGGCAGAGACCGCTAGGCCCACAAATCGGCAAGGGCGATGTGTAGGTCAGGCCAGTCAGGATGGATGACAACTGAGGGGCTTTTCGCTTGGACGATCAATTCAAAGGTCGTTCCAGCGGAGCGGTAACATTCTAAGACCTGGGCATCAGGATCAACAATCCAGTAATGCCTGACACCCAAGGTGGCATAGCGGGTGGCTTTAGCCGTGCGATCGTACTCTCGCGTTGAAGGGGATAAGACTTCGACCAAAAGGAGAGGAGGGCCTTCAATGCCACGTGTTGAAATTTGCTCAGCATTGGTCACCACCACCAGATCTGGCTGGACCACATCCTGCGTGGTTAGAATTACATCAATGGGAGCATTAAACACTTCCCCCTGCCCTGCAGCTTCAAAATAGGCTTCCAACATCCGTTGCAGGCGTTTCGATACGCGTTGGTGGAGCGGACTTGGGGCAGGTGTCACGTATAAATCTCCTTCCAACAATTCATACCGTTTTCCGTCAGACGGAATATGTACATAATCTGAATAGTCAAGTTTGGTTTTGAGCCCAGGGCTTGGCATACGTTCCTCTTTCTTTTGCCTAGGAGCCTGTCCGAGATTAGCGATCGTCGCGAGGATGTGCTGGTTTGAGTCAGATATTTCGATCGTGTGAGGCGAATAGTGGGACTATTCAACGAAAAGGATCGAAATATCTGGCCACATCCAGTGCATCCGCAGTAGATCAGTCTAATCTCGGACAGGCTCCTAGGTTCAAACAGATCATGCAGGCAGAGCGGGCACATTCGTGCGTTCGATCTTCAAGGTCGTATCAACTGTCTTCCCACGTTTTGGTGATGTTGAATTTGGTCATTTGAATGTGTTTCGGATTTCGATATTCGATTTTCGGATTTGTCCTACGTATTTCTGCGACGAACCTTATTACTCACTATCCTTACGACAGTATTTCAAGACCAACCAGCGCCACGTCATCGCCAAAGGTTTCTTGGTGTTGCCAGGCTTTGGCTTGTTGAACCACCCATTGCAAACCTTTTTTTAAGGGCTTGGCATGAATGGTTTGACAGGCACTTTCAAACCCCTTGCGATCCCACAACTCGTCGTCTGGAGAGAAGACTTCATAGATCCCGTCGCTGAACATATACAATCGATCACCAGGCAACAAAAAGATTTCCTCACTGGCGTACACTTCCTCAATCCCAAATCCAATGGGCCAGGTCTTTGCACCAATTTGCTGCAGGGGTTGTCCATTTCGTGTCAGCACCACGGCAGGATGCCCGGCGGTCGCGTACCGGAGACGGCGGGTTGGCAAATGCAGCGCTCCGACCCAAATGGTGAAATACTCTCCATCCTGGGTCATAGGATTTTCCTTATTGAGGGTGGCCACGATTTCGCCCGGATCATAGGTGGGATGGGTTTGTGCCATATGTTCCGCCCGAAACGTCAGGGCCAATGACACGGCCCGCAGGGCAGGCCCAATCCCGTGCCCGGACATGTCCAAAATGGCCAGCCCAAGATAGTCGTCACCCCACGGTGTGACTTGAAATAAATCGCCACCTAAGCCCAGGGACGGAATGAATTCCCAATCCATCTGAACACCAGGGACCACCTCACCAGCCTTGGGAAGCAAGGAGGTCACAAACAGTGTCGCAGACTTCACCTCAGCCTCCATTTCGCTTTGTTTTTCTGCAATGACGGCATAGGATTGTTCAAGTTCGCCAATCAATCGATGCGTGCGCAGCCCCGCATTGACACGAGCCGTCAATTCCTGATCGGACGCGGCTTTAGTTAAAAAGTCGTCCGCTCCTCGCTGTAACCCTTCGGCAATTTGCGCAGGTTGGTCCAACGCGGTCATCAAAATGATGGGTATTAACCGAAATTTTTCATGGGCTTTGACGGCTTCACAAAAGGTCGGCCCGTCCATTTCCGGCATCATCCAGTCCGAGATAATAAGATCAACGCTATGTTCTTCAAGCACGGCCAACGCTTGCTTGCCATGTTCCGCTTCAAGAATGCGATGGCCCAACCGTTCTAGTCGTTTCCGGGTGACCATGCGGGCAAGCTTTTCATCATCCACGAGTAAAATCGTGGCCGATGGTGTCGGAGTAGAAACTTCTCCAACCACACCCAGTTTCTCAGAAGTCAAATTGGTTGGCTCAATCATCGCAGCTCCTTCGGCAGCATCGTGCTACTGAATTGTATGTTCCCGCCAATGAAAAACCCGTTTTCTTTGGTATCCAAATGGCAAAATTGTGGTGAGCGAGTTCACTGAACTCTCGGGATTAGTATGATCGAACTTAATGGAGGAAATAGAAAATAGGGAGGGGTCGGGAATGAGGAACAGGGAGGGACATCTGGGCTGTAACTCCTTACCGTTGCATACATCCAACACTCGAATCTCGAAATCCGAAACACATTAAAAATGTTCAAATTGTAAAGAACCAAAGTCATGTCTCAATTAGTCGGCATGATCCGTTTGAAACATTGGAGTTTTGGGTTTCGGATTTGTTCCGAAATTCGATATTGGGATGTCGAGATGATGGCAGGTAGGAAAAGGGGCCCAAAACCCCATCAGAGAAGAAAGGTGTATGGGCACCTCTAAAAACCAGGCATTTTTTGTGAGGGCAAGGAAGCCGCGCGCGGAAAACCGGAGTGTATGGGCGAATACATGAGGATGTGAGCACGCGGCTGACGCCGCCATCACGGAAAAGGACGGTTTTTAGAGATGCCCGTATCTTTAACGAGACAGTTTAGTACTGAGTTGAGCTTTAAGCCGGACCATAGCCTGCGCATGTAATTGGCAAATGCGGGATTCCGTCACGTTCAACAACGTCCCCACTTCTTTCATAGTAAGTTCTTCAAAATAATAGAGCGTCAGAACCAATCGTTGCCGCTCTGGCAGTCGATCAATCGCATCAGCGAGCACTTTTCTGGTATCTTCGGACAACAAGGACTCAAGAGGACTTGGTTGCTCCGTATCAGCCAGGGCATCCAAAATGGAATGGGCGTCATCGTCCGAGGTGCCCAAATCATCGAGGCTTAATACGACGGCCCCTTTGGCTTGCAGCAGCGTGTCATCCACTTCTTTGGCATCAACCCCTAATTCCGTAGCCAGCTCCTGTTCGGTCGGCGTTCGACCTTTTCGCTTGGTAAATTCATTGGCGGCATGTTGGATGCGACCCATGCGTTCACGAACCGACCGAGGCACCCAGTCCATTGCACGCATTTCATCAAGCATCGCGCCACGAATACGAAATTCCGCATAGGTCCGAAACTTCACTTCCCGCCCAGGATCATACTTGCTGAGGGCATCTAAAAGCCCGACGGTTCCTGCGCTAATCAGGTCCTCAACATTTAAGCCCGCCGGAACACGCATGGCCAAGCGAAGGGCCATATACTTAATCACCGGCACAAAATCCTTGATCATCCCTTCCCGTTCTTCTCCGCGAATACCAACGGATTTGGCGGCTTCTCCCGTCTTAAACCGAGCGTGAATCTTCTGCTGGGCTTGGGCTTCCGAGACGGTCGATTTCATAGTCCCTCACGCTCCTTCCTGTGTGGGTGTCCAAAGAACCGATGGGCCAAAGAGCTGGAGCCCGCCATCCATGGGATGATCCGATCGCCATCCAAGCAACGTCGTCATGAGGTCCGACAACGCACGACTCGACGGGGCCTTGGGAAAAGCTTCCACGACCGCTTGTTGCTGGCACACGGCCATGGGCAAATGATCATCCAAGGGTACCCATCCGGCGAAATCCAATGAGAGGCTCAGAAATCGGTCCGTCACCTTACTCAATTTCCGAAAGACGTCCTTGGCCTCTCGAACCTGTTTCGCCATGTTGATCAAAATTCTAAAACGTTTTTGTCGGTAACGAGTGGATAAAACCTTAATCAAGGCATACGCATCCGTGAGGGATGTCGGTTCCGGGGTGACCACCACGAGGACTTCATGGGCCACCAGGCTAAAATAGAGAACATTCGCGGAAATGCCGGCGGCACAATCAATCAGTAGCAATTCTGGCGGGGTAGCCAAATTCAAAAATTGTGTTTGCAGATGAAGTTGTTGGTCTCGACTTAAGGCCGTCAGATCTTGTACCCCTGACGTGGCCGGAAGAATCTGCACCCCCGCCGGCCCTTCCACCACAATCTCTTCCAATGTCCGTCGGCCCGCGATGACATCTTCTAACGAATAGACAGGTGTGAGACCAAGCAGCACATCGAGATTCCCCAGCGCCAGATCCGCATCCATGATCATGACGCGCGTACCCTGTTTCGCTCCGGCCACGGCAATGTTGGCGACAATATTGGTTTTCCCGACTCCTCCTTTCCCGGAGCTCACCGCGATGACTTGGACTGGGGGAAGGGTTGGTTGAGCACTCGCTCGTGCTCGTAGCCCGCTCGCTTGATCAATCTTGGTGATCATGGTGTGTGTCCTTATAAATCAAACGTTGATGTACTAACTGCAAAGGCAGGGGCCTTTTCGTGATGCATAATCGTGTGATGTGTGATGCGTAAAAAAAAATACCACAGTGTTTTTCCCTGTACCCTTCACGCATGACGCTTCACGCCACTTCACCCACCGCATGCTGTTCTGACACCTGCTCCCATGCGGAAAACAGGTCGATTCGATCCACGATAGATTTTCGCGTCGCTTGTTCCAAATCTTCTGGAACCCGTTGTCCCATGGACAGATACGACAGCGGGAGCCCGGTTTGATGAATCAAATTGAATAAGCGGCCCAATTGGGGCATTTCATCGAGTTTTGTGAGCAACAATCGATGCACTGGGATGCTGCTATACCGACGCACAATATCTTCTTGCACGGCCAAGTCTGTGGGCGCGGCCAGCACCAAATGGGTTTCGAGTGCCATTTTTTGTTCCGCAATCGCCGCCAGTTCTCGTGCCCCTGCCGGATCACGCGGACTGCGGCCAGCCGTATCAACCAGCACCAACCCGGCATCCGGATGCCGAGCCACGCAAGCCGGCAATTCCTCTGGTGTCACGGCCACTTCAACGGGAACTTTCAAGATTCGAGCATAGACTCGAAGTTGTTCAACCGCCGCCACTCGATAGGTATCCAGCGTCACCACGACAGTTTTCATCCGCATGGGTCCTTGCGTGAACTGACTGGCGAGTTTAGCAATGGTCGTGGTTTTCCCGACTCCAGTAGGCCCCACGAGCATGACGACTTTTTGCAAACCGCCAGGTGTCGCCAAAGGACCAGACACCGAAATGGCCTTCTCCATTTGCTCCCGCAATAATTCCGCCACGGTTTCGTCCCGAATGCCCTCCCCTGTTCCAAGCGTTTCCCCAACCGTCCGCACAAGGTTGGCAGCCAGGGAAGGGGTAATTCCCGCAGCCACGAGCACTTCATGATAGGCCCTCAGATCTTTCGGAAGCGAAGCCAACCGTTGTGATGCCCGATCCGCCAGCATGTCTCCCATGAACGTGCGAAACGTTTCGAGTTCCTGACGAAGGGGACCAATTCCGGTATCGGCCTCAGACCGTTCACTGCGTAACTCTTTTATTTGCTCACGGAGGGCAGCGAGCTGCTGATTCACCGGATCGAGTAACGCCGCCACTTTCAGATGTTCTCCAAAAGAGGGGGCCTGCCTCTGCTGGGCTTCGATGGGAGGGTCATACCACGACGAAACCGTTTCCGGTTCGACGGTTGGCATCACTGTTTCCTGTGACTGGCGTTGGCGATGATCAAGTTCTTTGGCAGGTTCTTTGGCCACCATCCCTCGATCAACCGCAGCCGTGACTTCAATCATGGGTTGACTGAGCAACCCAAGAAAACCTCCACCTTTATTGATACGCCGGGTCGAGACGATCACGGCATCCGATCCCAATTCGGCTTTCACGGCGAAAAACGCTTCCTGAAGAGTTAATGCTTCAAATCGTTTAAGCTTCATCTGGAATCCTCACCACTTCAATGGCTTGAATTTTGGCTTTGACGTCAATCTCATTCGGGGATAACACCGTCAATGCCTGAACACCCGGTGCCACCAGGCGATACACCTGGGCCCGAATTCCATGAGAGCAGAGCAACACGGGCTGATAACCTCGAGAAATGACGCGTTCAATGGCATGACGCACGCCTTCCAGGAACGCATTCACGAAGGGTGGGCTCATAGACTGGACTTCCCCTGTCGGACTTGGCCGCAGGGCGTCAACTAACCGTCGGTCTAGGGCCGGATCTAAACTGATCACCGGGAGCAACCCGTCCGGGTTGGTGAATTGACTGGTGATGGTCCGACCCACACTTTGCCGGGCATACTCCGTCAAGGTTTCAGGGTCTTTCACCTGTGGGGCATAATCCGCCACACTTTCGAGAATCGTGCGCAAATCACGAATAGACACCCGCTCTTTCAGAAGATTTCGTAAAATTCTCACCACACTCCCCAGTGGCAACAAGGTGGGGATTAAATCATCCACAACCTTGGGATGAGTCTTCGCAATATTGTCTAGCAAACTCTGTACCTCTTGACGCCCAATCAGGTCATGAGCATTCGCTCGAATGATTTCAGTCAGATGTGTTGCAATCACCGAGCCACAATCGACAACCGTATACCCTTCGACCTGAGCCTTCTCTTTGTTTTGGGTCAAAATCCAAAGTGCCGGTAGCCCAAAGCACGGATCTTGTGTCGGCTTCCCTTCCAACTCACCCGTGGCCTGACCCGGATTAATAGCCAGCAAATGCCTCGGCACGACTTCGCCTTTGGCCACCTGCACCCCTTTCAACATGATGCTGTATTCGTTGGGCCGCAGCTGAAGATTATCCCGAATATGCACGGGCGGAACGACCAAACCCAGCTCCTGGCCAGTCTGCCGGCGAATCCCGCGAATGCGTTCAAGAAGCTCCCCCCCCTGTGCGACGTCCACCAACGGAACCAGCCCATATCCCACATGAAGTTCAAGTAAGTCAGGGGATGTCACGATGTCGAGGGCATCCGTTTTCGCGGCTTCCTCACCTTTGGCAGGAACCGCGGCTTTCTCTGCTTCAGCCACCTTTTTCTGTTGATCTTTAAGAAAATAGGCCAGCCCACCAACCAGGCTCCCTACCAGCAAGAAGGCAAAATGTGGTAGGCCAGGAGTGAGTCCCAGTAGGAAAAGAATGCCGGCTACCATACCAATCAAATTGGGGTTGACCAGAATTTGGTTGGTGATTTGCTCTCCCAAATTTGCAGATGAGGCGGCTCGTGTGATGATGATACCGGCAGCGGTTGAAATAATGAGGGCCGGAATCTGTCCCACCAGAGCATCACCCACAGTCAGAAGCGTAAAGGTACGGGCCGCCTCGACTAACGGCATGCCGTGCTCCAGCACCCCAAGCGCCAACCCACCCACGATGTTGATCAGGATAATAATAATGGAGGCGATCGCATCACCACGAACGAATTTACTCGCACCATCCATGGCCCCATAAAAATCGGCTTCTTCGGCAATGTCTTCGCGGCGCCGACGAGCCGTAGACTCATCGATCAATCCTGCATTGAGATCCGCATCAATGCTCATCTGCTTTCCCGGCATCGCATCCAACGTAAACCGCGCGGCCACTTCCGCGATTCGGCCAGCCCCTTTCGTGATCACAATAAAATTGATGATCACTAAGATGGAAAACACCACGATTCCCACTGCAAAATTGCCACCGACAACAACCCCCCCAAACGATTTAATGACTTCGCCAGCTGCGCCAATGCCCTCATGGCCATTGAGGAGAATGACACGCGTTGACGCAATATTCAGGCCTAACCGAAAGAGCGTCACCAACAACAGGACTGAAGGAAACACGGAAAAATCAATCGGACGTCTCGCATGCATCGTCACCATCAATATAAGAATCGACAGGGTAATGCTGAACGACAGACACAAATCGAGGAGCACCGGCGGGATCGGGAGAAGCATCAACATCAACATGCCAATGACGCCCAACGGCAACAAGAAATCGCTATACGACCCGAGAGGGGTGCCTTCTTGTGGCATCGTCGTTGAGGTCGCCATCCTGCTTACCCTGCCATCTCTTCCTGGCCTTGTTTCAATCGATACACATAAGCCAGGATCTCAGCCACGGCCTTATACAAGTCAGTCGGAATGGTGCGTCCGACTTCCACTAATTTATACAGCCCCTGCGCCACCGGTTTATTCTCCACAATCGGAATACCCGCGGAACGGGCGACTTGTTTAATGTGCTCCGCGACATACCCCGCGCCTTTGGCCAGCACGGTTGGCGAGGCTGATTGTTCAGGGTCGTACTTGAGTGCCACGGCCAGGTGAGTCGGGTTCGTAATCACCACATCCGCCTTGGGTACGGCTTGCATCATCCGCTGACGCGCCCGATCCCGCTGCAAACTCATGCGGCGAGAGCGAACCAACGGATTCCCTTCCACATCTTTCATTTCATCCTTCACTTCCCGTTTGGTCATCCGTTGATCCCGTAAAAATTGCCATCGTTGAAACGCGAAATCGGCCACCGCTAACACCAGCAACACGACACCAATCGCCATCACCAACTGAAACGCAATGCGCCCGACTCGTTGAAATGCTTCTCCAACGGATAATCCAGGAATTTCCACGATATCTGAAATATGTGCGTGGATGATGCCGTAGGTTATTCCACCCAGAATGGCGAGTTTCATCAGCGATTTCAGCAGTTCGACCACACCTCGAATCGACACGATCCGTTTGAGGCCAGCCACCGGATTGAGTTTGGAAATTTTGGGCTGTATCCCATCCTCAATCCATAGCGGTCCTGTTTGGACCACCGTCGCCAACACACCCAAGGTCATCATCCCGAACGCAAAGGGTAAAATGATCACCATCCCGGTTTCGACTACTTCGACCAGGAGGGCATAGAGCGTGTCAGGGGTGATCACGCGGAGACCGGCGGTTTCAAACCAACCCATGCTCGTCCGTTGGATATGCTGCCACGCCAAAGGCGCCCACATGGCAATCATGCCCATGGCGCCAAAGATCACCACAACCGGGCTGAATTCTTTGGTCGAGGGAACCTGTCCTTTTTCCCGTGCTTTTTCCAGCTTCCGTGAACTCGGCTGTTCAGACTTCTCCATTCCATCTTTGTCTTCAGCCACGCCCCATCTCCTCTAACATGCCAATGAGCACCCCTTCTAACTCCAAAATGGAGTGTTGAAATAAGGACGCAAAGAGTGGCAGGCCAAATCCTACGACCAACAACCCGACACTAATGGTCAAGGGGAATCCGAGAAACAGCACATTCATCTGAGGCATCACACGTCCCAGAATTCCCAGGACAAGATAAATCAGAAAGGTCACCGCTATCAGGGGCAAGGCCAGCTTGACCCCGAGATCAAAAGTCCGTTGCAGGATTTCGACTGCATCAACCAACAAGGGTGGATGAAACTGCGCACCAAGCGGAGGGATCAACGCAAAGCTCGAGCCCAAGGCCAGCAACAGGAGGTGATGCCCATCAACCACGAAAAAGAGAAGGGAGGCCACAATGACCAAAAAACTTCCCAGCACCGGAACTTCGACTTGTGTGACGGGGTCAAGTTGAACCGCCAGGCCAAATCCCATTTGAAAACCCATGATACTCCCGGCTATCTCAATCACGGCCATAAGGCATCTGGTGGCAAATCCAAGGAATAACCCGATGAATAATTCCGTGGCTAACCCGACGGTGAGCTTCAGGGGTTCCAGCCAGTCCGGGTGCAGGGTGGGCGACACAAGCGGCCCAAACACGAGCGCCACGGCCATCACCATGGCCGCACGGATTTTCATGGGTACCAACCGACCCCCAATGATGGGAAACGCCGAGAGAATCCCGCCGGTTCGGACGATGACCAAGGCAAACCCCCAAAACTCCTGTAGACCAATTTCAAATTTCGCCATGAGAGGACCTGAGAGAAAATACCTTGGACATATCGCGCCAAGATTTGGGTTGGATTTGGACGGAACGATTGGACCTAGAAACTGCAGTTGGGCGCAAAAAAGCCGTGCGAGCTATTGGGGTGCATGGTGAAAGACAAAACGTCGTGGTCACCTTTGTGGTGATGAGACCTTTTTGTCTTTTATCAGGCGCCCCAAGAGCTTGTGCGGACTTTTGTGATCCAACTGCTGTTTCTAGGTTGAAAAACACCCAAGGCATAGCACAGCTATGTTGAGGGTGTTTCGATTGAGGCCCGTTCAAAGACGGCCCGAAGATTGGATGCGAGATGTCCAAGGTACTTTCTCTTAGGTCCTTACCGAATATAGTTGGGAATATTCCCTAAGATCGTAGTCATGAATTTCAGATACACTCCGAGCAACCATGGAAATCCAATTAACATGACCATAAAGATCCCGAAAACTTTCGGGACAAACGTGAGTGTCATTTCATTGATTTGGGTCATGGCTTGAAATGCGCCGACTAATAACCCGACGACCAAACTCAAAAGCAACATGGGTCCAGCCACCAATATCGTGGTTTCGATCGCCATCCGGGCCACTTCCATAACGGTTTCAGCGGTCATTGGGAAAACCTCGTGAAGCGTGAAACGTCATCCGCAGAGCCTCATGCGTCGTTTGTATCTCGTCGTTCGCATTTCGTGATACACGAGATTCGAAATACGAATCACGTCATTTAGTTGAAGCTCTGCATCAACGACCCGACGACCAGGAACCATCCATCCGCCAATACAAACAAGATTAATTTAAATGGCAGGGAGATCATAATGGGAGGCAGTAACATCATCCCCATGGACATCAATATGCTGGCCACGATCATATCAATCACCAAAAATGGAATGAAAATCAGGAATCCAATTTGAAACGCGGTACGCAGCTCACTCGTCACAAAAGCCGGGATGAGGATCCGCAGAGGTGTCTGTTCCGGACCTTCTGGAATCTCCACCCTTGCCAAATTCACAAACAGTTCTAAATCTTTTTCCCGCACCTGCTTCAACATAAACGTCCGAATGGGGCCAATGGCCTCTTCCAGCGCACGTTCCTGGGAAATCTGATCTTGTAGGTAGGGATCCAATGCGCGAACCTGTATTTGTTCCCACACCGGTGTCATGATGAAGAGCGTCAAAAATAAGGCAAGGCCTACAATCACTTGGTTCGGCGGCGAATGCAGCGTCCCCATCGCTTGACGAACCAAGGCCAGGACGATAACCACGCGCGTGAACGACGTCATCATCATGATAAACGCCGGCGCCAAGGTCAGCGCAGTGAGCAAGAACATTATTCTGATGCCCACAGTATACGACTGCGTACCCTCTGGCCCAGTGATATCCAGATTGAAGGCCGGAGCTTGCGGACTTTGCGCCCACACATCCCCCCCGAACAACGCCACGAGTAGGCCGATACTGATGATCATTTGTGTTTTTGACATAAGCAGGCCTTGAAAACACCCATCGCTCGTATCTCGTGAAAAAACGAGATACGAAATACGAACCCTAAGTACGCTTCACGCTTTCATGCCGTTGACGCCTCTTTCGACTCACATGCAACCCGCGCCTTCGCCTTCATCAACATCGTGGACCAGGGTAACGAAGGAAGACCAATCCCCCCTCCAGGGCGAAGCTGTTCGATTCGATGAGGATCGTCAACCCGGGTCAGAAGTGTGAGTTCTTTAGCGGTCGACCCTAACACCAACACTTCCCCTGCCAATTCAACCAGGATTACGGATTTTCCCGGCCCCAGTCGCAAGCCTCCCATAAGACGCAACGCCGGCGCACCGCCAATTCCTCCTTGATTCCCTATAAATCGTTTGACCAGCACAGCCACGCCCCCCATGACCATTAACACGGTGATCAGAGCTCCAGTCATTTTCAGGGCCTCAGTGGCGAAATCCATATTCTCCTCGTTATGCCTTATACGTTATGCGTGATGAGTTATGCGTAATGCGTGGGAAACAAGCCATGATGGTTTTTTGTCCTTCCCCCTCGATCCTGATTTGGTTTTCTTCATTTTTACGCTTCACGGTTCACGGTTTACACTTCACGATATCCCTAGCGCAGTTTCTGAACCCGTTCGGTCGGGCTGACAACATCCGTCAATCGTACGCCAAACTTGTCATTCACCATGACGACTTCCCCTCGGGCCACCAACTTGTCATTGACCAATACCTCTAACGGTTCGCCAGCCAGCTTATCCAACTCCACCACCGAGCCCGGACCAAGTTGGAGCAATTCCTTTACCAACATCCGAGACGAACCCAACTGGGCAGATAAGACCAAGGGGATGTCGAGAATCCGTTCCATCTTTTCGAATTCCACGTTGAGATACTTGGAGGCACCCTTTCCGGTTTTTGTCGGCTTTGTCCCTGTGGCTTTGATGACCTTGCCACCTCCCTCACCCTCATCCGCCTCTACCATCTCACTGGCTTCTCCAGTGACAGTGGAATCATTTTTCACATCCTCGGCTTCATCACTCATAGCTTCTCCTCATTAACAATGATTGGGACTGTTGAATAATTCGACATCCTTATACGTGAAGCGTGATACGTAAGGCGTGATGAGTGCCGAAAGGTTATGATTTTTCACGCTTCACGTCCCTTCTGCTCCTATTCAGGCGAAAGCAATATTCGATCAACGCGAAATTGCTGAATGCCATTCTGTTTCACTCCAAACCCCAAAAATTTTGGAACTCCTTCGATACAAGCCAGTAAAGGCTGACTGGCGTGTTGCTCCAGCACCACCACATCACCGGGTGAAAAATTATACAGATCTTCAATGGCAATCGTGGTGGTTCCTAACTGAACGGACATGGTCACCGAGGCCTCTTGGAGCCGTGAACAAAACCGCGAGATCCATCCCTTATCCACTTCATAGAGATCACTTTGAAAGCTCGTTTGGAGTTTTTCCCGCAGGGGCTCCAGCATCGCATAGGGTATACAAAGATGCATGTCCCCAACCGCATCGCCCAATTCAATCCCTACCGTGATGACAATGACAATTTCCGATGGAATGACGATGGCAGCCAACTGAGGGTTCATTTCAAATCGCACCGCCTTGATTGCCACTTGATGAACTGGCTCCCAGGCCTTTTCCAAATTGCTCAACGCCATGTTCGTCACGCGCGTCATCACGCGCTGCTCAATCAAGGTGAAATCCTGCCCCTCAGGCTTCACATGGGTCTGTCCAGCCCCGCCAAAAAAATGATCCACCAACAAATAGACGGTGGCCGCATCAGTGGCGAGGAGGGCAAACCCTCGAAGAGGCTCCATCGAGGTAATCGTCAAATATGCCGGCAGCGGTAGCCGCTTAATAAAATCGCCGAACTTCATGACCGCTTGATTCGTGACTGTCACTTCTACGGGTTTCCGCAAAGCATCGCCTAACCCCATACGGAACAATCGCGCAAATTGTTGATGGATAATGTCGAGGGTCGGCATACGCCCTCGAACAATCCACTCTTGATTTCCTAAATCATACGGGACCGGACCATCCGTTGGCTCTTCGGGGTCCGGAGTCGTATCCACATCACCGCCGGTGACTCCACGAAGCAGCGCATCGACTTCATCTTGTGAAAGAATTTTATCCATTGATACCTAAGATTACATCGGAAGGCGGGAACCGGAAGAGGTACGACAAGAGAGACAATCTCGTAATGGCATCTCCATTCCCTTCCGCCTTCCGTTTCACGTCTTCTGCTTGTTATTGAATAATGAACTCCGTAAAGTACACTTGCTGAATTTTGCCTTTCTTCATGATTGCATTCACCCGTCCTCCAATTTCATGACGCACCAACATCTTCCCATCCACGGTTCGCAAGGATCGGGATTCCTTACTCGTCAAGAGCACAAGCAAGGCATCACGAATGGCAGGTAGCTTGATGGTAAAATCCGTTTCTTCTTGTGGCCGATCCAATTGGAGTTTAATGGCCACTTTGAGATACCGAAGCTGATCAGGATCCGCCAGGTTCACGACAAAGGGTTCCAGGTCAATAACCGGTCCGATAAACCCAAGGTCCGGTTCGTGTTCGGCCTCCATTTCTGCCTCCGCATGCCTATCTTCAGATTTCCATTTTTTCTCAGGCTCTCCCTCAGACATGAGAAAAAACCCTGCTCCTCCCCCCACGACGAGAAGAGCCAACAATACGAGAAGTAACATTTTTTTGTTCATTCCGCCCTTGGCGGAATCCTCAGTTTTTCCGTCTGCATCTGCCATAGTATATCCTCACTCCTGTCAATGGTCCCACGTAGCCCTCTATACCAAAGACAGCAACCTTCATGCCAAAGACATTTCCAAAACATTGACGGGAGCATTTTTCAAAAAGGCGAAAAAGATTGGAAAAACACAGCAAATCACCGCGTAGCCTTACACACACATCCTCCCTCTCACAGACGATGCGTCAGAACTCTCATCACTGGGTTGTAAATTCTGACACTATCTTTTGTCATGTCGACCCTTGGGAGAAATCTCGACTTTAGTTTTGTGTGTAGGATTTATTCCCCGGTTTCAAATTTGAACATTTGAATGTGTTTCGTATGTCGATATTCGGATTTATGCCACGGTTTCTGATTTGATTATTGAAAGAAAAAGGGGATTTCTCCTTTAACTTCAAGAGAAATCCCCTTACCTAACTGTTAAAACCTACCAAATGTCTTATCGAGCGAGATTCACGAGTTCACCTAAGAGATCATTCGTGGTGGTGATGATTCGCGAATTGGCTTGGAATGCTCGCTGCATTCTAATCATGTTGACAAGTTGATCCCCTAAGTCCACATTTGAGGACTCCAACGTGTTCGCAATCACATTTCCAAAGGCTCCGGTACCTGGCGCCCCCGTCAGCGGTGATCCTGAATCAGCTGTTTCAACAAACTGATTACCCCCGATCCCATCGAGCCCATCGGGATTGGTGAACCGAGCCAAGGCAACCTGGCCCAAGTTTCTGGTGATTCCGTTCGAAAAACGACCTACGATAATTCCGGTTTCACTAATTGACGTTCCAATGAGCGTGCCACTCGTTTTCCCATCTTGAGAAAGCGTCAACAACGTTGACGTGGAACCAAACTGCGTCGTGCCATCTAACCCGGCTGTGGCCCCACCACTATCGGTGGTGATGCTCGTCCCAAAATCAAACGTGATCGTTTGAGTGTCTGCGGACCCACCTGTAAAATCGATCCCTCCCACGGATACCGAGGAGGCATCGTAATAGGCAATGGACGTTTCTGTATCCAACGCTCCAGAAGTCGTAAACGTTAATGAACCCGTAAAGATCAGCGCATTCGTCCCTGACAAGGCCGAGGCATCCACAGTCACGGAAGTGGATGGCGCAACCACGTTATAATTCCATGTCAGGTTCGCTGTTTTGGTAAAGTAAATGGTAAGATCATGGGCTGTTCCCAGCGAATCAAAAACCGTAATGCCTGTACTAAATTGCGAGGTGCCTGTCGGGTCCGCGATCGCAAAAGTGGTTGCGGTGGATGAGGCATCCAAATTGACTCCGACATCAACAATGGTTGTCACCGAAGCTGCTTCCTGTGTCGTCGACAACAAGAGATTGCCGGTTGTGCCCAAGATGGTTCCATTGGGACTGACGCCAAATCCCTGCAAGAGAAATCCCTTCGAATTCACGATGTTTCCAGAATTATTGACACTAAACTGTCCATCCCGAGTGTAGAAATTATTTCCGGACGAATCCTTGACGTGAAAAAACCCATCTCCATCGATAGCCAAATCCAGTGAGTTAGCGGTACTTTGCAATGAGCCTTGGGAGAAACTGGCATTGACCCCGATCACACTGACACCCCGTCCTTCCGTTAGGGCGGTGGACGTCCCCCCCCCCCCAATGGAAGCTCCAAACAGATCGCCAAATGATACTCGTCGTGATTTGTACCCAGTCGTTTCCGCGTTAGCGATGTTGTTACCAATTTCACCAAGCGCGCGACCTGTGGCGCTGATTCCACTGATGGCCGTAAAAAATGCTGATTGGAGTCCCATGATTCACCTCACTTCATAAAAGAGTTTGTTGAATAATTCACCATTTTTTCAAACTGAGGAATCGTCGTTCGTCGCTAGAAAAAAGAGCGCGTATTAGATCCCAAGTTCCTAGCGACCAGCGACTTTCTTAAAAGACCGACAACACATCATCCATAGACAAAGTTTTTCCACTGGCTAAAATCAATTCGGTTTGCCCATTTTCCCACAATGCACTCTTGACAGATTCCCGCAAGAACGTGATCACCGACACATTGACACCTTCTGCATTGAGGGGATTCACCGCAAATTGGTAGACACCGGAGGAAACCGGTTCTCCCTCATTATCAAGCCCATCCCATTCAATGGTCTGTTGACCTGCAGCCTGCGGTTCTAAGATGAGGGATCGCACCACCTGTCCCGTCAAATCAGTGATCGTAATGGTTCCGGAGGAAATATTACCGGCTACTTGATACACCAAGTTTCCCACCCCATCACTATCAAGCTCGACAGTATTTCCTGTGGCGAGCACCTCATGGCCAATGAGTGCGACGGCTTCAAAGCGGCCGCGCTCAGTCCCTTGTGCAAGAAGTTCTTCAAGCAGTGAGGTTGTCTGAGTCGCTTGTTCTAGAGATGAAAATTGCGCGAGTTGGGCTACAAACTCTTCGCTGGAGGATGGATCCAAGGGATCCTGGTTTTCAAGCTGTGCAATAAACAACCGCAGGAAGGTATTTTGATCCAACTCATTGGTTGCGTCCGCTTGCTCCGTAAAATCCCGTCTCAGCCCAAGATTATCGAGAACGCTATTGACTTCCATGTTGACCTCACTAGGTTATTGTGTTGTTACTACTCAGGTATTTAGGCTGAAGGCTATCATTCATAATACCTGACGTGTTGTATGATCATGCATGATTGCCGCCTAACAGCCTTCGGCCTTCAGTCTATCCACCTGAGTAGTGACATAGTGATCACGCCACAAAGTGGAAACGCCCATCTGCTTCAACCCCTGCCCCTACCAACACGTCAGACGCTTGGAGAACAGAGGCATCATCGACCTCGCTCCCATTGGAATTTTTTGTGGAATGTTGGTCAGATGAATCTGAAAGATGCTGCCCAAACAGCCCCTGTTCACCGACCTCCGCACCAAATTGCTTTAACTCGAGGCCAACCGAGGACAGTTGAGCATCGAGTTGGGGTTGATGTTGAAGGAGGAGATTTCTGAGCATCAATTGGTCCGTCATCAATTGAGCCGATACTTGCTGATGCTTGACGAGCACATCGACTTGGACCTTGGCTTGATCAGCGAGCATGATTTCCAGTTGCAACCGTTGCGGGGATAACAGATTCATTGCACGCCAGCGATCGACGACCGTGTCCGGACGAACGGCTGATTGTGATTCACTCACACGAAACTCACTCCCCGTTTCTGTCACGACTGCATGACCACCCAATGTGTGACCCGAGGCATGTTGTTTGTGAGAAAACGCTGCGCCATTCTCTTGCTGGCCTCGCTGATCAAACCCAAGAGAACTTCCTCCCGTCTCTCCCTCTCCTTTTCCTAACACAGACAATGTGCCATGACCAGCTGACTCATTGCCCGTCGTGCTGAGGGTTCCTGATGAAGGAGCCAGGATTCCTTGAATATTCTGAGGGACCGTTGTGGAAAGATTGGACGGATTCACGGGCTCTCCAAACACCTGCCCTTGCCGGAACGCCCCATTCACAAATGACAGAGGCACGTTCGGCAATGGAAGAGGACTTCCGGGTTGCACCCGTCCGAGTGGCTCGCGAGTCAATGCCGGCGGTGGAACGTCTTGGTCAACCGCCGTTGGCAGTGGTACTCCCTGAGGAATGTGGCCAACGACAGACCTACTGGTGTGTAGGGAAACCTGGGTCGCGACCAAGTCGACCTCATTTGGAAGTGCGCCCTTCACCACACGAGTGGAAGAGAGAAGCGCCGAACCGCGAGGCGTTTCCACAGTTCCAGTTTCATCCTCTCCCAATATCGACGCTACTGGAGACAGCACGTTCTGTGAAGAAATTCCCGTGGTCGATTCACCTGGTACATTCGATGTCAAGGCAAGAACCAAAGAATTCTGCGAAGACAATGGCGTTCCTTCCAATCCACTTGGCTGAGTAAGTAGGGGAAATGTAAGGATTGCCGGCAAGCTTTCGATGCCATCTGAGCCACTCGGCACCTCACCCTCAGGCTCTCCTTGTGGGATGATTGGTGACGTGGGATTCCCCGATTGATCCTTTCCAGACGGCGGAGCCTTTGATGTTGGACTTTGTTGATTGGCTTGGGCCAAGACCGCCGGAAAGGAGGTCGCCGTGATATTGTCGGCGGTTCCACTCTTTGAAAAGGGTGAACCCCCAGTGACGGGCCGTGGTTCAGCCGCTGACAATTCTGGTAACACAGGTGTAGGTAAGATACTCATATCATGTCACGCGCTTACGACGATGTAGACATTTTCAGGCTAGGAGCCTGTCCGAGATTAGACCGATCTACTGCGGTTGCACCGGATTTGGCCAGATTTTCCGATCCTTTTCGTTAAATAGTCACCACTATTCGCCTCAAACGATCGAAACATCT
>JADFRB010000228.1 GCA_022561525.1 Nitrospinota bacterium | reverse complement strand
GCGTGCTCACATCCTCATGTATTCGCCCATACACTCCGGTTTTCCGCGCGCGGCTTCCTTGCCCTCACAAAAAATGCCTGGTTTTTAGAGGTGCCCTTAAGTACGCCGACTACACGAATTATGCGAACCGAATCCGTTGGCGCTTGATCCCATCCATCTGGTAAGCAATTTCCGAGAGAGCTTCTGCAACCAGCCGTGTCATTGAGTCCGTAGGCAAGAATCGTTGACGCCCCCCCGTAATTTCGCATGTGCAACAGCATGCCCTGAAAACGCAAAGCGACATCCTGGATCCATTAGCTGCGTTGTAAACGGCAGTGCTCACTCGGAATGTCTAGCCACTGTGGGTGGTGAATGTAATCGGTGCGGAAGTCACTACAGAGAGGATCGATGACCTTCCCTCTTTTGAGTTAACCCCAATTGTCGTATGGCTCAAAAGCATGACGCTGCATTATTCTTGGGAAAATAAAATGATAACAGAGAATAAAAAACGGAAGAAGCAGGCAATCGTTATGAGAGCAACAATCTTGAAATTCCTATTCCCTATTGGAGTGCTGTTGGTGATAAGTTTTTTCACGAACCACACCCTTGGTTGGGCGGCTGACCTTACGTACCAAGTACTTAAAACCAAAAAACCCCAAAAGGTGGAATTGGTTGCGGGAACTTCAGTGGTCATAGAGGTTCCAATAGCCATCAAGCGAGCCTCAATTGCCAATACGGACGTAGCAGACACCCGAGTCCTTTCTAATAAACATGTTTATGTTATCGGAAAAACCATCGGGGTGACGAATCTTACCCTGTGGGATAAAAAGAATGGGAGGGTTTTTGCAGTCCTTGATTTGAATGTCCGACCGGATGTGAGTCGGCTAAAGGCTCACCTCCATAAAGTTTTGCCAGGAGAAAAAAATGTCAGCGTATCCGCTGGTCATGACAGCCTCACCATTTGGGGGACGGTCTCGGATCCTGTCATCGTTCAGCAAGTCTTAGATATGGCTGAGCCGTATGCTCCTGGAAAAATTGTGAACCTCCTGACGGTGGGTGGAGTGCAGCAAGTCATGCTGGAGGTCCGAGTCGCTGAGATGAGCCGTGAATTGTCAAGAAGATTGGGCTTTAACTGGACCTCTGTGAATTCAGCGGGAGATGGAATATTCGTGAATAAGTTGAACAATCTTGCTCAGATAGTTCCATCTGATGGTGCTGTAATAAGTCCCCTTGCACCGGGAAATTTTTCTCCATTCGGCTTGGCTTTGAATCAGGCAGTCAACGTGGTGTTACGATTTCAGACAGGGAGCCTCACCACGACCGGCTTTATCGATGCCCTGAAACAGACTGGACTGGTGAAGGTTCTGGCTGAACCGACCCTCGTAGCATTAAATGGCCAGGAAGCGAGTTTTTTGGCAGGTGGAGAATTCCCATTTCCGGTGCCGCAGAACTTTAATACCACCACCATCAAATTTAAGAAATTTGGAGTAGGTCTCAGTTTTCGGCCGACGATATTGGGAAATAACAAAATTAGTATAGAAGTAGCGCCAGAGGTCTCTGAACTAGATTTTCGAAATGCTATTACAATCCAAGGTTTTACTATCCCATCGATTACGACCCGACGAGTCAAGACAGTGGTAGAACTAAAAGATGGACAGAGTTTTGCTATTGGAGGGCTGATTCGAGAGAACGTCAGGGAGCAAATATCTAAATTTCCCCTTTTGGGTGATATTCCAATATTGGGTGCTTTGTTTCGGAGCAGCTCCTTTCTAAGAAGTGAGACGGAATTAGTCATCATCGTAACGGTTCATATTGTCAAACCGCTCGATGTCGTCAAGCAGACAGTTCCCACAGATTTTTTCGTGGAACCTAATGATTACGAATTTTACCTTGAGGGGAAAATGGAGGGGCCGAGGCAATCTGGAGACGGAAAAGCCTCAGTCACATCTTTACTGAAACCCTCAAAGCAGCGAACAACAACAGTAGGATTGGATGGAGAGTTCGGTCATATATGGCCATAAGAAGAAGGTAAACCTATGAAAACAACTGTAGTGATGGTGGGTGCTATCGTGTGTGCGTTAAGCGTGATGGCTTGTCAAGGAAGACCGACGAAATTGAGCCCAGAATTCGGTTCATCGGCAAGATTGCTTGTCGAAAATCAAATATTGAACCCCAATGCTCCAACAAGTCTTGCCCCCGTGGAAGGCATGGATGGCAAGGCATCCCTCAAAATTTTAGAGCAATATCATAAGTCTTTCGAGGGGAAAAGGACCCAAACCGAGAGGGCTGGTTTCGTTATCGTTCCAGGCTCGTCTAAAAAATGAGTTGGGTTCGAAACTCAAGGAGATTTTTGAAATGTGAAGAAGAGGATCTCGTTGAAACTCAATTATTTGAAAGATGACTCCATCGGGAAATTATGATTTCAGTGAGAAGGAGGCAAAGTAATGTTTCGAGAATTGGTTCGGCTTCAACATATGAAACGGAAATACGTAATCTGGAGGGATAACCGTGGTGCTGCGGCCATCGAAATGGCCCTTGTGCTTCCGATCCTGGTGGTTTTAGTTCTGGGGATTATGGAATTTGGGTTACTCATGTTTTCCCAACAAGTGATCGTCAATGCAAGTCGTGAAGGAGCGAGACAAGGTATCGTGATGGCCACCCCACGACCTACGGAGGGAGATGTGCAGAATGTTGTGGCTAATTACCTTACTACGTCCACCTTAGATAATGGTCTTGCTGTCGTGACCGTAGAAGGTGCTGGTGGTACAACGGGAACGAACCTAACGGTTTCAGTCAATTATCCTTACCAGTTTATAGCGCTTAACAATTTTGTGCCAGGATTGCCTGATCCGTTTCCTTTAACTGCTTCGACAACCATGGTTTTAGAATAGGGATTTCCAAAACAATAACAGGGTGCCCTAACCGACACTTCGCTGTGAATGAGGATCTCATCCTTTTTAGGTTTTGGGGAAATATTGAGGGGAAAATGAAGATTCTAAGAAATAAAATGAAAATAATCATTTCCGAAAATCGTGGGGCTGTTGTGATCACAGTGGCCTTGATCTTAGGTGTATTGGTTTCGATGACCGCCTTAACCGTTGATATCGGGTACGGGTTAGTCACGAGAACGCAACTGCACGCTATTGCTGATGGATCCGCATTGGCAGGGACTCGACAACTCGGGCTGGTCTATGAAGGGCTGACCTCAGCTGAACAACAAAATTATACCCTGTCCAGTGAGGGACAACAGGCTATTACGACCATGGTGACCCAAGTTGGGCAAGCTAATAAAGCGGGGGGGAAAGCTATTACCATAAACGATGGAGACATTCAGGTCGGGCGATGGGACTTTGAAGCGCAAACGTTTACTGCAGGCTTGAATAGTCCCAATGCCGTCAGGGTAACAGCACGTCGGGACCGTGCAGCCAATGGCCCGATTGTCACCTTTTTTGCAGGGATTATGGGCATTAACACGATAAATGTGTCCGCCACCGCGACAGCGGCGCTGGGGGCCCTGAGTTCTACCATCGAGGGTGACCTGCCGGTTCCCATAGGAATATCGGAATATTGGTTTTCACAGGGAGAATACTGTGGTGAGGACATAAAGTTTTCCCCAACGGGAGATATGGCCGGTTGCGCGGGCTGGCATACGTATGAGGACGGCCCCGCCAATGCCAGAAGGTTGGGTGGGATCCTGGATGGCCTTGCAGATCAGTCCTATGAGTCTCCAGCGACTGAGCTTGGATACTCTTCCTTTGAATTTATCGGTGGGGATGTGGCGTCGAGATTTTCGAATTTTCAAGAACTTTTTGAGACAAGGAAAGAAGACTATTCACCATATGATACCTGGAAAACCTCCGTCGTTGTCTATGGGTGGGACGATTGTTCTAATCCGAATAAGGATATTCCCATTACAGGATATGCCAAAGTTGAGATCTATGAGGTCCTTGGACCACCAGAGAAAACGATTAAAGCGACGGTTTTGTGCAATGAGTACGAGACCGGGCGTTCAAGTGGCACTAATTTTGGTTTGATGGGAACGATTCCTGGCTTAGTGGAATAACACCGTTGATTTGATTCGTGCAGAATTAATGATGATGAATGAAAAACTTTCAGTATCAGTCCAGGTTGCTGATGAACAAGTCAAAACCGCTTTAGAGGGCATAATCAGTGATACCAAAGATTTTATGGTGAGTCAGCCGAGAGGGCTGGATTACCTTGATTTCCTCATTATGGAGTTGGACGAAAATAATCCCACCAAAACGTTTTCTCAAATTGAGGCCAACCTGAAAGGGTTTCCCCAAACAGCTATTTTTTTGACTTGTAAAACCATTGATGCGCCAACGCTCTTAAACGCCTTTCGAATTGGCGTAAAGGAATTTATTCCCCAACCCCTGAACCGGGACGAGGTTCAGCAAATTTTTGTCCGTGCCCAGGAAAAACATCAGGGATGTTCAGTGCCCACTCCTTCCCAAAAAACGAAAGGCCGTGTCATATCCATACTGGGTGGCAAAGCTGGGGCGGG
>JADFRB010000227.1 GCA_022561525.1 Nitrospinota bacterium | reverse complement strand
TTTCCATTTCATCCTGAAGATGCACCAGATTCTTAGAACATGCTGCCTCTACCCTGCGATGATCGTCCTCATGCTGAGAGGGTTGCTCAACTTCGGCTAACAACCACGGAACCGGAGCGAACAGAATCCAGACACTCAAAAACATCGCCATTCTCATGTGCATCTCCTTTGTGAACTACGTTTTCTTCTCTGTAAATATGGTACTCTCTATATAGGAGTTTGGAATACCCCCTCGCAGCCGTTTTACAATAATCGACCCACGCACCTACTGATGTACACCAGGCTTTGACCGATCATGAAGGTCCAAGACATCCCCTCCCGAACGATTCTCAATCCCACAGGCGGATTCCTGGGCGAAGGCTTTACCCACACGATTAATCTGTACCGTGGGTGCGCGCTGGGGAATTCACTTTGCGGGCTGTACTGTTACGCGCAATGGAATCCGTATCACTTACAGGGTCGGCAGTGGGGGAGCTTTTTAGATGTCAAAGAGGGCGTAGTTGAAGCCTATCGTATGCAATACGATCGGTTGAAATATCCCAGATCTGGCGAGGCAAAACCCCTGAACATTTTCATGTCGAGTGTCACGGAACCCTATCCCCCGCAAGAACACACAACGCGTCGAACACGACACCTCTTAGAAGAAATGATCACGCGGCCACCAGACTTGCTGGTCATCCAAACGCACACGCCGTTGGTCATCGATGACCTTCCAGTGCTGCAAAAACTTCATGAACGATGCCAGTTACGCATCCACATCACCATTGAGACAGACCGGTCGGCATTGCCTCAACCCTTTCCGCGCCAAGCCTACTCACCGGAGTCCCGTATGCATGCCCTTCAGACCTTACGAGCCGCAGGGCTCCACACCGTCGCAACAGTGAGTCCCTTGCTACCGCTCCATGATCCCTGGCAATTTGCCAAAGATTTAGAAGCCAGTAGCCATCGCGTCATCCTGGATCATTATTTACTTGGCGATGGAAGCCCTGAAGGGAAACGCACCCAACGCACCACACTGCCGCAATTATTGGAAAACACCGGCTTTGCGGAATGGAAGACCTTGGAAAAGTTTTACGAAATCGTAGGCATTTTCAAAAAGGTTTTTTGCGACGCCGACCGCGTCGGAGTCAGCCGAGAAGGATTCAATGCTGACCATATGTGAAGCGTTGTGTAGTTGCCCGATTTATCGGGCTCATCACGCATCACCGAGTATAATTTCCCACTATTAGATGAATCGGCTCGATAAATCGGGCAACTACAGCGAGTGAAACACCATCAAGGCGTCCAACGGCTGAATGTGAGCAAGTACAGAAAGGAAGGACTTTATGAGAGCGCTGAATAGACCAACGGCTCTTGCCATTTACCCATCCTTCGTCATCGAAAGTTGGATACTGTTAGGAACCCTCCTCGGGCTGTTTCTGTTATTACCGGTTATGAGTCATGCCCAGGGTGGTTACCCGAATCAGGGAAATCCCCACGGTGACATGTCAGACTCCATGATACCCCCACCCGGCATCATTGGTGTCGCACTCCATCTCACTGCCAAACGCGTTGGTGATCCTGCCGGCCTGTTTATCCGGGCCACACATCCCATGGGACCGGCAGTCAAAGCGGGGCTCATGCATGGGCAGGAAATTCTGTCGGTTGATGGCCAGTCCATCAAGGGGAAAACATACCGGGAGGTGGTGGCCATGATTCGCGGTGAGATCGGAAAATCCGTCACCCTACAAGTCAAAACCTTTTCTGATGTCAGAGAGGTGAAGATTATTCGTGTGAGCGAGCAAATGCTCGCCGAAGAAAAAAACCAAATCTGAGTGAGGCCTTGCACCCCATTTTTTTGTTGCACCAATGACCCGTCACTCCCCACATATTTTAAGAGAATCACAACCTCTTCGACTCGGCATTAGTCGATGCCTACTGGGTGAACCCGTTCGTTACGATGGGGGCCATAAACGTGATCAATTTCTCGTAGATATTCTTGGAAAGCACGTAGAGTGGGTTCCGGTTTGCCCCGAAGTCGAAGCGGGGTTCGGCACACCAAGAGAATCGATGCGCTTAGTCGATGATCTGGCTGAACCACGTTTGATCACGATTCGTTCTAGCAACGATAACACCAATGTCATGCGTCGTTATGCCAAAACACGGTTACAAGATTTACGATCTTTGAACCTTTCCGGATATGTGTTTAAAAAAGATTCTCCTAGCTGCGGGGCGCAGCGAGTACGAGTGTATACCCGCGAAGGACATCGTCTTGGGAACGGGAAGGGAATCTTCGCCAACGCGTTTCAACATATGTTCCCGTTAATTCCTATTGAGGAAGAAGACCGCCTTCAAGACGAACGCCTTCGGGAAAATTTTATCGAGCGAGTATTTGGCTATCATCGGTGGCAGTCTCATACCATGAACGGACGGCTCTCCAAACGGGCACTCGTTTCATTTCATACTTCCCAAAAATATCTCTTATTAGCCCATAGCCGACACCATTACCAAAAACTTGGTCAATTATTGGCCAATGCTCAACCATGTACCCCTCGGCAATTGGCTACATTGTACGGTCAATTATTTATGGAAGGCTTAGCCGTCAAAACCACAGTTCGGAAGCACAGGAACGTGCTCCAACATTTGGCTGGTCTTCTAAAGAGGCAATTAAATGAAATTGCCCGCGCGGAATTACATGAAGTGATTCACGATTATCACCGAGGCCTTGTGCCACTGAATGTCCCCATCACGTTGATTCGGCACTATGTTAAGATCTTTGCCATTCCATATTTACAGGATCAAACCTATCTGAATCCTCACCCCAAAGAATTGTTGTTGCGCAATCAGGTTTGATATGCAGGAACACTTTCAGGTACATCATGCGTGTGATAGAAAACCTTAGGCTTAGCGAGTAGGAGTGGGAACAATGGGAACAACACGCGCAGTCATTTTAATCGGCCATGGCGGTATACCCAAAGACTACCCTGGGGATTTCGTGACCAAACTCAAACGTTTGGAATCACAACGAAAAGCTGCCGGGGTTCCGATGTCCAAAGAGGAACATGAGCTTGACCAGAAAATCCGGCTCTGGCCGCGAACGCCCGAAACCGATCCGTATCAAGCTGGACTTGATTCATTAGCTACGCACTTACAGTCTTTGTTAGATAGCACTCATTTCTCAACCGCCTATAACGAGTTCTGTACTCCGACCCTCAGTGAAGCAATTGAACATCACATCGCCGATGGCGCGATAGATATTACCGTGGTGTCCACCATGTTCACCCCAGGCGGATCTCATTCAGAATTTGAAATCCCACAGGAAATGGCGGAGCTTCGCCAGAAACATCCTGATGTGACGTTGACCTATGCGTGGCCCTTTGATCTTGGAAAAGTTGCTGAAATGCTTTCGGAACATTTGAAACATTTCCAAACGGCACCCGCACACAAGTAATTCCCAGTGCAAGACGACTTACAAAAATTATGACTTAAAAAGGGATCAACAATGGGAAAACGCTCTAAACGTGGGAAGGCGGTGAATACGGACGGAACTCAAAGCACATCGGGCACCACACCAGCCCGTGAGCCGAAGGGGATGTCACCAATTCATATCGCGGTGCTCACGCTTGCGGTGGCTGGAATCCTGTTGACGACATACCTCACGTACGTAGTCTCGTTCGATGTACACCCGGCCTTCTGCAGCGAGGGCTCCGGTTGCGACCTCGTGCAGAGCAGTCGCTGGGCGACTTTCCTTGGCTTTCCTATGGCTCTCTGGGGTTGTCTCACCTATGTGGTGATCGCAGGATTGGTTTGGCGTGCACGGAGGAAGCCTGGCAGTTGGACACCTTTGATTTTCGTCTCGCTCTGCGGTTTCGCCATCAGTGCTTATCTGACTGTCATTTCCGTGATTGAAATTGAAGCGACCTGTCCTTACTGCCTTGCATCGCTCGCCATCATGACCACCATCATGATTCTCACCCTTGTCAAGCAACCTCTCGATTGGATGACGTCGGTAAAAGAAGCGGCGATAGTCGCCGTGCTGATCATAGGCGCACTGCACATGCACTATAGCGGAGTGTTTGTTGCATCAGCCGGACCTGAGGACCCGCAACTTCGAGCACTAGCCATCCACATGGCAGATACCGGAGTCAAATTCTATGGCGCGTATTGGTGTCCTCGCTGCCAGGAACAGAAAGAGCTTTTTAAGTCGTCAGCGAAGCGGCTGCCTTATGTCGAATGCAGCTCAGGAGGGCGCGGCAGCCCCCTCACCGCCCCCTGTGCCTCCAATGACATCAAGAGCTACCCTACGTGGATCATCGGTGAGAAGCGCCTCACCGGCCTTCAGAAACCACGTGAATTAGCCAGCGCCTCCGGCTTCACTTGGAAGAATTAAGTGCAAAGCCGGGAACCTAGTCAGCCCTTCCTATGGCCCCCCAGCGTTAGGAAAAGGGGTTAAGGGCACCTCTAAAAACCGTCCTTTTCTGTGATGGCGGCGTCAGCCGCGTGCTCACATCCTCATGTATTCGCCCATACACTCCGG
>JADFRB010000226.1 GCA_022561525.1 Nitrospinota bacterium | reverse complement strand
GAAGCAATTTCTTGGCCTGCGTGTTGGTCAGATCTGATTTGAGTATAAGGGTCAGACTCGATTAAAATGTGGGATTCACTCAATGTGACAGGGGAGGCGCTATATTGATTCAGACCCCAATTAGTATCATGCTGGTACTTTTTCCTCAACCAAAATAACAGAATGATTACGCCGTGTTAACGAGTTCGTCATCTTCTTTTTGTAGTATGAGTGCAATACAAACTACTAAAAAGGAGAAGATGAATGAACGGTACCTCAACAATTGCATGTTTTGTTCAGGATGTTTCCCCGGAACACGAAGGGCTTCGAATTCAATGGGGGGGAGATAATCAAGTCAGTTATTTTCCGTACCGGTGGCTGGTTGAGAATGCTCCTGAGTTTCGCAATCGCCACGGCCACTGTGGTCTTGACTCTACAACGCTTCCTGTAGCTATCCGTCCAAAGTTTATTCATCTCTATCAAAATAATGTCTTGGAGTTGGGGTGGAATGAGTTCTCCCGCACCACCTGTTTCTCTACGGTGGGGTTCCGGGAGAATGGTATTCCAAATAGAGGGTTAGGTGTGGCTTCGCATGCGGCATGAGGTAATGGTCAGGTTGCGCCCTTGGAGTGTTCGTTGTCGTGACCGCGACGGCAGTGTGAAAACTTAGATTCCTTGCCAGAGGAGCCGGGCGGGAATCCGAAGTTACCCCGTCCTGTTCCGCGCCTTTTTTATCGTCTCACATCATTTCTTCTTCTGCCTTGTCTTACTCGTGGTCGTTTTCCTCCTCTTCTTCTTCTCCTTCGTCCCATGGTGCTGAATCGCCTGAGAGGAATTGCAAGGAACGGTTGAGCCAAGAATGTCCTTGGCTACGATCGCCCGTTAACCTGGCAAAACCTTTCCCATTCCCTTCAATTTCTCTGAAGCCTGATTCCCTCCCTAATTCGTTCGCGCTGTTGCCCGCAATGAAAAAATGGGAATGTTGAAAAAAGCCGCCAGCGGCGTTCTCGCCCTTTTGCCGTGCTCACGTACTGTGAGTACGCTCCGCTCGTCAAAATGGCTGCGGCCTTGCTGGACGAACTTTTTTGAACATTCCCTCCCACTGACGATGCGTGGCTCATTTGGAGCTTTTATTGGCTGTTGGAGTGCAATATTCAACAGGCCCTCATTGTAAATGGCAGTCAAACCGAAGGCCTAATCAAAGGATTATTCAATGGGTGGACATAGTCATTGGTCAACAATCAAGCGGCATAAAGGTGCCATCGATGCCAAGCGAGGTAAAATCTTTACCAAAATCATCCGCGAAATCACCATTTCGTCGAGAGCCGGTGGCGACCCGGATACCAACCCCGCGCTTCGAACCTTTATTGCCAAGGCCAAAGAAGTCAATATGCCCGCCGATACCATCAAGCGCGCGATTCAACGAGGCACCGGAGAACTTCCCGGAGTAAACTATGAAGAATTTACGCTTGAGGGCTATGGACCCAGCGGGACCGGGGTGCTCCTGGAAATTACGACAGACAATCGGAATCGGACCGTGGCGGAAATTCGAAATATATTCGGGAAAAACCATGGTAACATGGCGGAAGCGGGTGCCGTAGCCTGGCAATTCCATAAAAAAGGCCTGTTAATTGTGGAAGGAAGTCAAACTGACGAAGATCGACTCATGACGTTGGCGTTGGAAGCCGGGGCCGAAGATGTCCAACAGACCGCTACCGGATTTGAAGTCACGACGGATCTTGCCGATTTCGAAGCGGTGAAGGAAGCCCTTCAAACCGCACACATTGAAACGTCCTTGGCCGAAGTGACCTTCCTCCCACAGAACCTCGTGAAACTCGAGGAAAGGCCAGCCGTGCAGATGTTGAAATTGATGGAAATCCTTGATGATCAGGAAGATGTTCAAAAAGTTCATGCCAATTTTGATATCTCGGATGAGGTGATGGAAAAAGTCGCCGCATCGTAATAATTTTCAACCACCGTAATAGTGTAACCCTTTCTATGATTGCTCAGTTGACGGGCCAATTAGCTGCCAAGGCACCGTCACGCATCATTCTCGATGTCCAGGGTGTTGGGTATGAGGCATTCATCCCGCTCAGTACCTACTTTGCCCTTCCGGATCTCCGCGCCTCGCTGACGATCAATATTCTGACCCACGTTCGGGAAGATGCCATTCAACTGTTTGGCTTTTTGACCCTTCCCGAGAAAGAGGCGTTTGTCATGCTCACGAGCATTTCCGGCGTAGGGGGAAAATTAGCCCTCAGTGTCCTGTCCACGCTCAGCATTCCCGATCTCATCACCGCCATTCAAACCGATGACGGGGAAAAATTGTCGTCTGTGCCGGGGATTGGGAAAAAGTCAGCGAGTCGTATTGCCTTAGAGCTGAAAGATAAAGTCGCCCGCCTAGATCCAGGATCTGATTTACCCACACAACCTGCGCTCCCAGACAAAATCCAGGACGATGCCGCCTCAGCACTGGTCAATTTAGGCTATCGCCCACGAGATGTGAAAGACGCGATCTCGAAAATTTCCCGGGACCACGCCTCCCCATTTCCACTGGATGACCTCATTCGAGAGGTTCTTAAATTGCTATCGAAGCATTAGGAGTCGCTCCCGATTTTCCAAACAGAGGGAAACACACGTTCTAAAACCGAAATGTAGGAGGGAGAGGAGAGCCGTTTGTAGGATGAGGAAGGATTACAGGGTATCGCGAATTTTTGCGCCGCGATACGCGCTGTCCAGGACTCGATGAAAAAATCGGAGTACATCCACGAGGTCAAACCAAAAGCCGCAATTGAGGCATCGGGCATAAAGACGCTTTGCCATGGTCGTGTAATGGTGGTCGACCATCATGAAGCCCTTGCATTTGAGACATTCCATAAAAAATACTTTCTCGTCCTATTAGCCTCATAACGGAGGATGTGCAACTCCTCACAAAAAGGTACGCGGCCAACAATACATTAAACACCCTAACGAAGCCGATTCAATATAACCGCGATGCAGCCAGCCAGAAGCCCACCTCCAAGGGTGGTCGATCCTATTGAAAAAAACGCTTCAACCGAACTGGAGTCCGGTGTGCCAGCAAGAAGGTCTCTAACACCTCCTTGCACCATCAATACGGCAAGAGTCAACAGCGACCCCATTCCGAACCACCATACGAACGTCCGCATTTTACCTCACGGGCAGTGTGACCGTGGCATGAACACCCTGGCAAGGTTTCCTAGGCAACCTGTTAATGTATCCAGGTATCCGGTGGAGTGTCAAGAAAAAGACCTACGGTGAATTACCCGTCACAAACTATCCTTCAGTGGCGTTTCCTAAGACTTTCCGTGAGTTAAGCCCATGGTGGAGAAAAATCGATACGCTATGTTTCGCATTATTCACGATGGCCAACCCAGGCTGTTCGTCCCGATCCTTGGCCAGTGTCAGGGAGGTGATCGCAAAAGGGGCATACGGGGTCGGGTAAAGGCGCGGAGGATACTGAAAGCTTCCATCCCCTTTTCCGAACAGAATGGACAGGCTTCCTGATTGGATATTCACCACGTCAATATCCAAAATTTTATCCCCATCAAAGTCTTGAGCAAGCCCATGATTCGGGCCAGCATCCCCTCCCGAATCAATGCCATCCTGAAACGTGCCATCCCCGTTTCCCAGAAACACGGTAATGGTGTTCATTTGGCCATTGATCACGAATAGGTCCAGCCAGCCATCATTATCAAAGTCGGCAAACGAGACGGATAAAGGTCGTTTGCCGGTCCGATAATCGTGGGCATGAGAAAAGTTCCCATCGCCGTGTCCTAGCCAAATCGAGACCGCACTGCTCATGGGGCCGCCATTGGAAACAGCCAAATCCAAGTGTCCGTCTCCGTTCACGTCGGCGGTAACCACGGACGTTGGTGTGTCACCATGTACATACAGGGGACCGCGGAGAAATTTTCCCATGCCATTGCCAAAAAACAATTGAAGTTTATCGTTGCGAAGCGCCACGACGAGGTCCAGGAACTGGTCACTATTAAAGTCTCCCGTCGCAATGGACACAGGGGCTCGATTGACATGGTATTGAGAAACCTTTTCAAAGGTCCCATCGCCTCGCCCGGAAAGAATCGAGATTTGGTCGCTGCCGTAACACGCAATGGCTAAATCGAGATGCGTATCTTGATTAAAATCTTCAACCGCCAGGTTTCGTGGTTCCTGACAAACCCGGATGGGAACCTGGGTTTGGAAACTCCCATCTCCATTACCAAATAACAAAGATAGGGAATTGGACGAAATATTACTGGTCACCAAGTCGGTAAACCCATCGTTGTTAAAGTCACCGGCTCGAATGGCCGTGGGGTTTTTTTCTACCTCATAATTCTTAAAAAGATAGAGCAGATCCGGAGGAACGTAAGGATTGTCAGGCGGGCACCCCGTAAGGGAGAGGAACAGAAGAAAGACTGTGAGGTTTCGGATCATTATTCCAACCAATCGGGGAAAAGGCAGACACTCGCCCTCATGGAAGGGTTCGCGCAACAAAAACTACCCCACTTTGGAGGTAGATCCA
>JADFRB010000225.1 GCA_022561525.1 Nitrospinota bacterium | reverse complement strand
TCTCCTCCTGCATCGGCAGGAAGTGATCGAAGCCCATCGTGCACAGCAAAATACCGAACGGCTGAAGAAAGAAAAGGATGGAGAGCTTGAGCGACTTCAGGAAAAATTAGAACAAATGATGGCCCCGGAGAGTCCCACGCGCGCCTCGTTGGATGAACGGGAACGAGCCATTGGTCAGTGGGTCCAAAACCACCACCAGCGAGAGTTAACCCAACAACATCGTCAAGATTTGCAGATACAAACTACCGTCCTCGATGAGCAAATTCAGACGACTACCAATGAATTGGCCTCCGTGGACGCACGCCGTGATCGATCGTGGTGGGCTCTGATTGGTGTCAGTGTGGTGTTCGTTGGATTAGGAGGCTATGCGGGAGTTCAGCAGGAATGGTCTCTAACAATTGTGTCATCGATGGCCGGAATGTTGGCGATTGGGTTGTTGTCCTGGTGGAGGCACGAAGTTGGGATGCAACGCCGTGCGAGGGTCGGTGAACTGCAAGACTTGATTCAAGCGGTGACGGAGCAGTGGGAGGAACTTCAGGGAGAAACCAGGCGGGCAGAACGAGAGGAACAGACCCTCGTCGAAGATATGACTCGATTGAGTCAAGACATTCTGGGATTGGAACTCACCTCTCTGGATGATACAGAATCCGCACGACGTGCGCTAGAAGCTGAGCGCCGGTTAACGGAGCGTCGAGAGGATATTAATATGTGCATCCAGGATGAGGAAGAAGCCTTAGTGAGTTTGCTCGAAACAGGCGAGGCGGCATTAAAAATTTGTCAAGAAGCTGAGGCCACCCAACATAGTGCCCAGCAGGCTTGGGAGGAATTTTTGACGAGCCTCGGACTTCCGGAGGATTTAACGCCGGATGGTGCCCTCGAAGTCATTACCGGGGCCGAACGGGCTCAAGGGCAATTACGGGAATGGCGGGATGTGACGGGAGAATGTCAACGAGTGAAACATTTCGTGGAAAAAACGGCCATGGAATTGAATCGGGTGTTGGAGCAGTGTGGCCGGGATGTGGTGGAGGTTGAACAGTCTCCCGCTGCCTTGACGTCCCTTCGGAAATCGTTGGAACAGAGTCTGACCAGTCAGCAGGAGTTGGCTCGGTTGACGGAACTCATTGCCGAGCGACAGGTGGAGGTGGAAGCTGCCGAATCGGAAAAAGTGCGATATTGGGATCAGCTTCAGGCGTTACTTCAGGCCGGGGGCGCGTCGGATAATGAGACGTTTCGGAAACGCGCAGGGCTTTATACTCGTCAGGTGGAACTGGAGCGGCAGCAACGGCAATTGGAATTTGCCCTCAAGGTCCATGCCGGATCTGCGGAACGTTATCAGGACATGGAAAGCATTCTATCCAACAAATCGCGAGCGGAGTTAGAACGGGAGTGGAGTGAAGCCAAACGAGAAGGCCAACAACGGTTAGTCGAGGTGCTGACAAGAAAGCTGCAAGAGAAGGGACGCGTGGAGCAACGGCTTCAGGATCTCGAACGCAATGAACGATTGTCATTCGTGATGTTGGAACGCCAGGAGTTGTTGGCCCAATTGAAACAACATGCGAATCGATGGGCCATTCGCGCCGTCTGCCAGCATCTGTTGGATCAAGCCCGTCAAGTGTATGAGCGGGAGCGGCAACCCGCCGTGCTGCGTGAAGCGTCGAAATTTTTTGCCTCCATGACGGGAGGCCGATACGTGCGGGTCAAAGTCCCGTTGGGAGAAATGCGATTAGAAGTCGAAGCGGAAAACGGCACCTCCTCGCCCACCGATATTCTGAGTCGTGGGACAGCTGAACAATTATATTTGGCCATGCGGCTCGCGTTTATCTGTGAGTATGCCAAGCATGCTGGTCCCTTGCCGTTAGTCATCGATGATATTTTAGTCAACTTTGATCCGGAGCGGGCCAAGGCCACTATAGCGGTGTTGGGCCAGATTGCGGTGACGCATCAAGTGCTGGTGTTCACCTGTCATCCCCACGTGAGCCGATGGTTTGAAGAAACTCTTGAGGGGGTCTCGGTTCGGCCCTTTCCCAAAAGTTCCTAAAGGGGCTGTTCAAAAAGTCCGCCAGCGGCGTTCTCAGCCCTTTGTCGTGCTCACGTACTTCCGTACGCTCCGCGCGCCAAAAGGCTTGCGGTCTTGCTGGACGGACCTTTTTGAACAACCTCTTTCGCTCCTTGATATTCATTGAATGAATCAAATGGTATTTTGGCCTTTAAAATCACCGGTTTTGTTTTATATTTAGCCCCTACCAGCCGAAAACTCTGAACAACTTTCACTAGAATAGAGATTTGAGAATGACAGACTTTGCGAAAGAACTCACCGTGGCCGTGGAATTAGCCAGGAAGGCTGGAGCTGCCGTCATGGAAGTGTATGCCACGGAATTTTCGGTCACGTATAAAGGCAAAAACGATCCCGTGACCGAGGCCGACAAACGCGGAAATGACCTCATTGTCCATGGTTTGGAACAAGCCTTTCCCGACGATATTATTGTCGCCGAAGAAAGCGAAAAACCCGACGATACCCAAACGGGCACCCGGGTCTGGTATGTTGATCCCTTGGATGGCACAAAGGAGTTTATTGCCAAAAATGGCGAATTTTCCGTGATGATCGGGTTGGCCGTCAACGGACAAGCCAAGCTTGGGGTAGTCTATCGGCCAGACGAAGATAGGCTGTATGCCGGAGTCGTGGATCAGGAAGCCTGGATGGAAGTGAAGGGCGAACGGACTCGTTTAGTAGTCACTTCACCAGAGCCGTCGGCCTCAATTACGCTGACAGTCTCACGCTCGCATCGCAATCCCCTGTTGGAGAAAATTGGCCAAGACATCGGGGTGGGAAAAGAAATTCCTTCAGGCAGCGTCGGGTTAAAAATCGGCCTCATTGCCCGAGGTCTGGCGGATGTGTACCTGGAACCCGGCCCCTATACCAAGCTCTGGGATGCTTGCGGGCCCGAAGCCATACTTCGCGCAGCCGGCGGACATTTTACGAATGTCTTTGGGGAACAATTGGTCTATGACCTCACCCAACTCAAAAATACGCATGGGTTGGTTGCGACCAATGGGGTGTTTCATAAAAAGGTCATTCAAGCCCTGGAACCTGTGGCTCGTGAGTTAGGGCTTGCGCCACAAGTAGGATAAGGGTGTATTTCCCTATCCCTAAGCCATAAGGTCGAACCAATCCCTTCTTGTTCTAAAGCATGTCCTCCCTGTCTTCTAATTTCTTTGGAATTGATTGTATGCAGGGTTTCGTCCATTCAAAGAAATAATAGGGGCAGTGCCACCCTACAATGCTCGAATTCCGTCATCAGGAATTTCTCAGGGCCTCACGGGCCATTCTCTGAACCGATCGAGGCGGGTGGTGATACAGCACAAGGGTTATTCCCGAATCGCGTGGGATCGCTTTTGGGCATAGGCTTCGCGAACGGCTCTGTACATGTCGAGGGTAGCCACTTCTACGCCTTCGTAATGTTCGAGATTCTGTGAGCGTTCGTTCACGATTTCAGTCGCGCGCACTGAAGCTTGCGGGAGAAAGGGCAAAAAATAAGTTAAAGGATCGAGAAGCACATCCCCAACCGTTCCGATTCCATCCCGAACAGTCGTTGGAGGAAGAAACGGCAGGATGAGATAGGGACCGGGTTGCACGCCGTGCTTGGCAAGGGTTTGACCAAAGTCTTCCCCTGGGACAGCCTTAAGATCGAGGTAATCGCCAGCCACGTCAAACAACCCCGCGACACCCACCGTGCTGTTGACCACAAACCGCCCGACCTCGATTCCGGCGTTCTCCCATTTCCATTGCAACAGATCATTCACGGTGCGTGGGACGAACCGAATGTTTGTAATGGCTCGACCAATGGCCCGTTCAACAGGATCGGGCACCAGCCAGGCATACCCCGTGGCCACCGGCTTTAACACATACCGATAGACTTGCATGTTAAACGAAAACACTTTGGCATTCATGGGCTCCCAGGGGTCACGGATAACCTCTGTTTGCGCGTCGTCACTAAAGGGACCTGGGTAGGTGTCTTTCACAACCATTTCTTCTAGCCGCTGAACGTCTGGCTCGATGAATTCGTCTGTTTCCAAGCTCGAAGTCTGGTCAATGTCTACTCTTGTCGCCACTTGTTGGGGGGCCTGTTCAACCGCCTGAGGATCGGCGTTTGAGGCATCGGAGCCCTGATTAATTCTGAGGGTATGCAGCCGTGATTCAGCATCGGCCAGTTGTTGATCCAAACGTGTGGTCTGTTCGGCCAAGATCTTATTATTGAAGGGAATGTCGGCGGAGACTTCGCGTGTCGCCCCGGCCTCGACCTGAAAAGGCAGAGCTACGATAAAACCGGTAGCGATGACACTTACAAGAAGCCCTGTGGTTTGTGCAAAATTTCTTCCTCCAAAACACCTAATCAATTGAGCTGCGGCCATGAATGTGACTCCTTAAGAATATAGCAAGCTTCTGTCGACCAATGCCGAAAAGTGGTTTCGTGTTCTCTTAGGAATGTTTTGCCAAATTCCCCCACTCCTCTTTCGGTTTATGCCGAAAGACCTTTATGAAGAATTTCTTTCACCTCCGAACATCATTTTTTTGTTTTGG
>JADFRB010000224.1 GCA_022561525.1 Nitrospinota bacterium | reverse complement strand
TGCCATTGTTTTTGTTGATAACATTGTTCGACGTTTAAGGAAGGAACGGGACAAAGCCCCAGATGAACAGCGACCGCTGTTTGTTGTGATCCAAGATGCCTGTGCCGAAGTCACGCCTTCCATCATTTTTGCCACCTTTATCATCATGCTGGTGATGCTTCCCCTTTTCTTCCTCGGAGGAGTGGAGGGTCGATTACTCTGGCCTCTGGGATATGCTTATCTTTTAGCTGTGTTTGCGTCGCTTCTCGTCGCCGTGACCGTCACACCGGTATTGAGCACGCTGTTATTACAACAAGGCAAGGGCCCGTCGGGGGAAGGCTGGGTGGTGAACACACTCCTCCACTATTACCAAAAAAGCCTGACAACGGTTTTAGGACATCCCAACGTTATACAAGGTATTGCCGGCCTTCTCCTCCTTGTGGCCATGGCCATTTTGCCATGGCTCGGTCGCACCTTTCTTCCCCCGTTTAATGAAGGCACGCTCACCGTGAATATCGTGACGTTGCCCGGGACGTCGTTGCCTGAATCGGATCGCATCGGTCGCTTAGTGGAAGAAACCTTATTGTCGCATCCGGAAGTAGTCTCAACCGCACGGCGAACTGGGCGGGCCGAACTCGATGAACATGCCGAAGGGGTGAATTCGAGCGAACTCGATGTCATGCTGCGGATGCGAGAGCGGAGTAAGGAGGCGTTTCTCGTGGCGGTGCGCGATTCGCTTCGAATGATTCCAGGCATCACGGTCAATATCGGCCAGCCGATCTCTCACCGCATCGACCACATGTTGTCCGGAACCCGAAGCGCCATTGCCGTCAAGATATTTGGCCCAGACCTGTACACCTTGCGCCAATTAGCCAAAAAAGTAGAACGGGTGATGAAACCCATTCCGGGAGTGGTAGATCTGGCCGTCGATCAGCAAACCGATATCCCATTACTCACTGTCGCGCTCAACCGCGGAGCCCTCGCCTATCACGGCTTACGCGTGGGGGAAGTGAACGAGACCCTTCAGACAGCCCTGAAGGGTCGGACCGTCACTCAAGTCCTGGAGGGACAGCGTGCCGTCGATTTGATTCTGAGATATGACGACGAGTATCGAAAAAATCCTAGCGTCCTGGCTTCAACCTTGATCGATACGCCAGGAGGCAACCGCGTCCCACTCAGCATGTTAGCGACGATCCATGCGGATCGTGGTCCCAACAAGATTAACCGGGAAAATGTCCAGCGCAAAATGGTGGTGGCCTGTAACGTGGCGGGGCGAGACCTAGGAACCGTGGTGGAGGACATACAACAGCGAATCACCTCTCAAATCCAATTTCCGCCTGGTTACTACATTACCTATGGCGGCCAGTTCGAAAGCCAGCAGGAAGCCACACGGGTCATTCTTCTCATCAGCCTTGGGGTGCTGGCAGGGATGATCGTTTTACTCTACCAAGCCTTTCACTCCTTCCGACTCGCCATGTTGATTCTGATCAATCTTCCGCTGGCCCTCGTGGGAGGGGTGTTGTCTGTGGCCCTGACAGGCGGAGTCCTCAGCGTAGCGTCAATCGTGGGGTTCATCACGCTCTTTGGCATTGCCATTCGAAATGGAATTTTATTAATCGCCCGGTACCAGTCCCTGCTTGCTCAGGGCATTCCGCTACAGCAGGTGGTGATGGAAGGCTCACTTGACCGTTTGACGCCAATTTTGATGACAGCCCTGGTGACCGTGTTTGCTCTCATTCCCTTGGCTCTTGGACAAGGACAACCGGGCAGTGAAATCCAAAGCCCCTTGGCTATTGTTATTCTCGGTGGGCTTCTCTCCGCGACGTTTTTAAACTTGTATCTCCTTCCCGTTCTCTTTGCCCGTTACGGAGTGAAAGATTCTGAAGGACTTGGTGGTGGATTTCCAAAAGACTCTCAAGAAGGAGACATTCATGATAGGTAAGCGAGCCTTAATAATATGGTTCCTGGTGGGATTGCTTGGGGTGTGTATGACCGGTCTATCCCAAGCCCAGGATGCAAAAGGCACTCCCCGAGTCTATACGCTTGAGGAAATCGTTCATCTGACATTACGCCACAATCCGCTCGTGAAAAAAGGCAAGGCCTATATTGAGAAAAAGCAAAGCCAGAAGATAATGGCTGAGGCGTATCCAAACCCAACCCTGGATGTCCTAGCCGGTTATTCAGAATTCCGGGATTCTCCAACCTCAATCTCGACTCTTGAACGGTATATCACGCTCAGTCAGCCTTTGGAATGGTCGCCCAAGTGGGAAGCGCGTAAGCAGGCTGCACTGGAAGGGCTTGGGGGTGCACACAAGGCTCTGGAAGAAACACACATCCATTTAAAAGCGGTAGTACAACTGGCGTTTTATGAACTCCTCCTGGCGGAGAAACAGGCTGAGCTTGTTTTTCAGAATGTGAAAATTGTTGAGGAAGTACAACAGGCGGTTAAAAGCCGTGTGAACGCTGGGGAAGCGCCTCCATTCGAGGAGGTAAAAATTAACGTGGAGTTGTTACAAGTCCAAAAAGAAATCTCCAGTGCCAAAGGTGCTGTTCGCGCAGCCAGAGCGTCATTAAATTCCCTTACGGCCGGGGCATTGAGTGCCAAATTTACCATACAGGGAAGTTTTAAATCATGGCCAGAGGATATGGATTTGGACTCTTTGACAGCCACAGCACTCGAACAACACCCCACAGTAGAAAAATTGCGGACACTCCTCAAGCAAGCCCAGCAATCCCTCATTCAAGAAAAAGAATCGCGGATACCCAATGTGACCCTTAGCGGCTCCTATCAGCGAGATGCTGGCCGAGAAGCCTTCTTAGGCGGCCTCACCGTGCCACTTCCGCTTTGGTATCAGCGCGAGGGAGACATTGCCAACGCGTTGGGGACCCAACACCAAATCGAGGCAGATCTCTTGCAATGGAGAAACGACACCATGCGGGATGTGATTCGAAGTTTTGAGCAATCGCGGGCGGCCGCCGCGCAAATCAACACTTATAAGAAAGGTCTGCTCAAGCAAGCACAGGAAGCCGTGCGCATTGCTCAAGTCAGTTTTCAATATGGTGAGGCTAGTCTTCTTGAAGTGCTAGACGCGCAACGTGTCCTATGGCAAACCATGCTAGGTTATGCCCAAGCTCAATACGACCTTTCAATCGCCCTCACCCAACTTGAGCGGTCGATCGGTGGGGAAATCTAGCGCCCTGTTAATTTTTTTTAAAATCTTAAACTCCTTTGTGGCAGTAACGATTTCAAAATGACCATCCATTCACATAAATAGGGTCCCCCCAAAATTCGAGTTTCAAAACCTCCATTTTTACAGGCTGTTTCCCTTGAGTGACATCCTCTCGAATCGGGTGTGCTCTATTTGAGAGTTTGACCTTCATTTCAAACCTGGGTATAGAAAACCCCGCAGGCCATTCCGCAGCACCGCACGCTATAAGCCCTAATCTCATTGTCGGATAATCGTCAGTCTGGAAAAGGAGTATCATGAATAATTCAAAACACGAGTCTGACGTACCATCCGCGCCATCAACAAAGAAAAATTCTATATTGGCAATTCCGATGGTTGAGGCGATCCGAGTCTGGGTTCGTATCGCGATGTTAAGCATTGGAGGGCCGGCTGGTCAGATTGCGGTCATGCATCGCATTCTTGTGGAAGAAAAGAAATGGATTAGCGAAGTACGATTTCTCCACGCAATGAATTATTGCATGTTGTTACCTGGCCCAGAGGCCCAGCAATTGGCCACCTACATTGGATGGCTCCTGCATCGCACATTGGGCGGTCTGATAGCAGGCATTCTATTTATTGTACCTGGATTCATTTCGATCCTGGTGTTGAGTATTCTCTACGCTGGATTTCATGATATCGGCTTTGTCGAGGCGTTTTTCTACGGTATCAAGCCCGCTGTCCTGGCTGTGGTGATCGAGGCGGTTTTCCGTATTGGAAAGCGTGTCCTGAAGAATGCCATCATGGTGACGATTGCATGGTCTGCATTTATTGCAATCTTCTTCTTCAACGTTCCGTTTCCGGCCATTATTCTGTCTGCAGGATTAATCGGCTATCTAGGATGGCGGTTCACTGCCGACACGTTCTTGGTAGTACAAGAGCACACCGCCAATTTTTCTACTGGAAAGCCTGCTGTTGATGCCCTTATCGATGATCATGCCCTCGATCACCTGGTGAGGATTATGGTTGATCAACAGCCGGTCCTTGAAGGTCCCCGGCTCACTTTCATCCGCATTGTTGATGAGATATTTCGGTTTACGGCTGTCCTTGGGGATAAAACTCCATTTCACCCCGGTGGGAAATCCGGCGCCGCCACGACCCTGCAGTCCCGAGTCCTTCACCACCTGGATCACCTCGTCGCTGGTCATCTCCAGGATGGCCCGGCGGGCCCCTTGGTAACTCTCGTGAATCTGATAATAATCCAGGGTGGCCGAGCCGGGCTGCCCCAAATGCCTGGTCAGGATCGGCTGGAACTCACTCATGTCAGTTTGTTCAGGATCCGATCCACCTTCTCGAGGGTCAGCCGCTCGTAGTAGTCATCGTTGATCTGCACCACCGGAGCAGTGCCGCAGGCGCCGAGACACTCCACCTTGAGCAGGGTGAAC